>DQVD01000073.1 GCA_015661935.1 Desulfocapsa sulfexigens
AACTGCCTTTCTTCCTGAATAGGGTTAGTAATAGTGGTGCATGGTTGGATGTGAAAAAAGGTGGGTCTCGCTGCAGGATAGGACGAATTGCCGGATCTGTTTTGAATTCAGTTGCCAAAAAATGACGGACTGCTTTTCGATCCCATCCTTTGGGATGATGGAAATCAAAATACAAGCCCAAATCACCGCTTGAAAAATCTTTGAGCATTAAGGAGTCCGTTTCTGCACTGTTTCGAGGAAGGTTAAAGACTGCGAGATTAAGATAGGTGATGGCTTTTGCGTTACGAACGGTAAACTCCAGAGTTTGCCTGGCCTCGGTAATGGATTCCGATGGGGTACCAAATAGCAGATAGACGTAAGTCGCAATCCCGGCCTGATAAAGTGCTGTTAATGCTTTTTCAACTAATTCCAGATCGATTCCCTTGTCCATGGCATCAAGTATTTTCTGGGAACCTGATTCAATACCCAGTTTCAGCATGACGCAGCCGGACTTTTTCAAGTCTTCACAAAATGCGGGATCACTGAGGTCAGGTGTAACTCGTGCAAATCCGTACCAGTTTGAACCCAACGGTTCTTGTATTATACGCCGCATCAATGATGTCGCCACGGCATTGTCCAGCAGATGAATAAGAATTGGATTGAACCTATCCACCAGATTTCGCAGGTCTTCCATGCATCGATTCGAAGAAAGTTTACTGTAAGGATTTCCCTCTGCTTTTTCCGGACAAAAAGAGCAGCGATTCCAGTAGCAGCCAGTGGATGCACTATAGGGCAGGATCAGGCCGGAAGCCATGTACTCGTCAAGGGGAAGGTCTGTGTAATCAGGAGAATGATATATGGGGTCAGGAGTTTTATTTTTTGTAAGGACTTCTAAAAGCGGGAGCTCGCCCTGTCCGGCTATCATTTCGTCAAAGAGATTCATAAAAGGATTGATCCAACCGGGGCTGCGAAGCCAGGAAGTGATTAGTCCTCCGCCAATAACAATGTTAAGTAATGGATATTTTTCTTTCAGATAGCCTGTGAGGGCAAAAGCAGGAAGTGCCTGGCTGAGATAGTTTAAGGAAATCCCGATCCATTCTTCACTGTAATCGTCTAGCAGGGTAGGCAAATGTTTTTGATAAAAGGGAAAGAAGATATTGCGTTTATACTCTTTTGCAGCAAGGAGCAGGTCAGCACTCTGGTGTGGAGAGAGTTCTGCATCCTGAAAATCGGCAAGACTGATATTGATGTCAGTTTTGTTGCAGCTCTGAGCCAATACCCGATTCACATCCCGCACAGCACGTTCATAGCGGGCACTGTTTTCGTAAAGGGCAGGGTTTCGAAGGGCTTCAAGGTTTGCCTGAATATTTTTACAGGCTCTTTTGCTCCAGGTGTCTGCCGGAGACTGTGTAGCACTAAGTAAATAAAGCTGTCCTTCAAGATTTGCGTCCCAGAGAGAGCAATTCTGATTGTTTCCACGTAAAAAACCAGCGATACGGGCAATGCCGGCAGGTGGCTCACAGGCCTTGGCAAGTGGTGGAAATATTAGGAGCATCAGTGGGTAAATTGATTTTTCATTTCAGATATAAGCATGTCCCAACGGTAGCATACTTTGGAGATTGCGTAAAAAGTAAAGTTTTTTATTAGTTGTAAAATAGATGACAAAACAATGTACTGCTATTATCTTTTAAATGATTGTATTTATTTTAAGCGAACTATTCTTTTGGAGGAAAATTATGCTTATGTTTATGAGGAGATTAACTCCTTTCTTTCTCGTTTTTTTCACCCTCTGTTTTGTGGAGGCAGGCATCATGGCAGAGTATTCCGACGCCCGCTCCCGTATTGGCGGCAGGTCTTTCCGCTCTACGCCAAAACAGAAAGCACCTGTAACTCAGAAAAAACAATCCCAGGATGGGAAGCAGAAATCAGGCTTTGGTCGAGGTATGATGGGCGGCTTGCTTGGTGGAGCTCTCGGTGGAATGCTACTTGGTAGTATGTTTGGAATGGGCGGTAGTGGTATGGGGATCCTTCCTTTTTTACTGTTGGGTGTTGTAGGGTTTTTCTTATATAAGAGATTCACAGCTCATCCTCGCAGTGGCACACCCCCGGGATATCAAGCCCCACCACAAAACAACAATGTTTTTAAAGGAAACTTCGGTGGGAACAATACAGAAGCTCCCGCCGAGGTTGCTACTCCACCACCGGTACCAGAGAAAGCAAGCCTTGAAGAAGGGCTGGATATTATTCGTATTGCAGATCCCGATTTTGATGCAGATTATTTTGTGGAAATAGCATCGGATGTATTTTTTAAAGTTCAGGCTGGTTGGATGAGGCGTGATATCAGTTCGTACAGACATCTTTTAGGCGAACAGCTTGCATCTGAATATGAGACCCAGTTCACTGAAATGGAAGAAAAAGGAGAGCTGAATAAGCTTGAAAATATTTCCATTCGTAATGTTAAAATTGTGGCTGCAGGATCGGAGAGTGGAGAGGATTTTGTGACAGTCCTCTTTACAGCCAATCTTCTCGATTACACAGTTGATGATAAGAGCGGAGAGCTAATTTCAGGCAGCATGACCGAACCTGTAAAATTTGCTGAAGAGTGGAGCTGGGCCCGTCCTCTTGGTACGCAGGATTGGAGGCTTGAGGGAATTAAAGAGGTTAAAGGGTAACCATGTAGCCCTTCTGGAAATGGCACAGGTCGTTGGAGTTTGTGCCATTTTCATGTTCTACTGTATTTGTAAGCATCAGGTATTGAAGAATGGAATCGGTAGCCTGTCGTCCTTCGGCAATGGCTGTGACCACAAGGTCACAGCCACGGACTGCATCGCTTCCGGCAAAGCTCTACGTGAATATGCACCAGCCAAATCACCGATTAATTTTTCATATGATGGTGGATTTTGAAAAGGGTCTTCTGCAATTACTTTGAGTAATACCTGCGCTTTTTTCTTTAAGCCTGTATTTACAAGTTTTTTTGAATCTCTTTGAGCTTGTTTTGTAAATACTATTTCCCAACTCACCAATCAATCTCCTTGGAACATTCTGACAAATCTATCTCTAATCCGTCTTTGATTGACTCGCGCATTCCGGGTATGGATACCAGGAAGAGAGTTTCTGCAATAGCGTTCCAGTCATCCTCGGATGACTAAAACAGCGTTTGCTCTTTTACCCGTAATTATAATTGGCTGATGAGAAGATTTTAGTCCGGCGGGCTTGGGGAAAGTGTGGATAGTCAGGCCCGGAGTTAAAGGCTCCGGGCCTGGTTTTTGTTACAAATACTTAGTCTGCTTTCCAGAAATCTTCTTTTTCCGCACCGCATTGAGGGCAAACCCAGTCTGCCGGCACATCTTCCCAGGCGGTATCGGGATCCACCCCGTTTTCAGAATCGCCTTCTGCTGGATCGTAAATATAGCCGCAAGGGCATTCCCACTTTTGCATGATAGATCTCCTTTCAATAAAAAATGAAATTGTCGGTATTTTTCCAGGCGCTGGAAATCAATCAAAGGCCTGCTCAGTCTTCCACTCTTTCCAAACCTTGCCAACCAGGTCAATGCCCGGTTTAAGAGTTGCTTTGCCGGGACGCCATCCGGAAGGTGTGGCTTCGGCGCCTTTTGTTTCACGCACCAATTGGAGTGCCTGTACCTGACGGAACGTTTCGTTGATGTTACGACCAACCGGTGGAGTGAGGACTTCGTAGCCCTGGACAACGCCGTCGGGGTCAATGATAAAGCGGCCACGGGCTTCCACACCAGCGTCTTCATCATAGACACCATAGACAGTACCAACTTTACCGCCTGCATCGGAGAGCATTGGGAAGGGCACGCCTCCGTCCACCATCTTGCTCAATTCATCTTCATTCCACATTTTGTGAGTAAACATTGAGTCAATGGACATGGAGAGAACTTCTACGCCAAGTTTCTGGAGCTCGGGATATTTTTCAGCGACCGCTGAAATTTCAGTCGCTCAGACAAAGGTGAAATCACCCGGATAAAAACAGAGTAATACCCATTTTCCAAGATAATCTGAAAGTTTGGTGTTGATAAAAGCTCCTTTATGGAAACCCGGTGTTGTAAAGTCCGGGGCCTTTTTACCGACTTGTATCATGGACTGCTCCTCTTTGGTTATTTGTTGTTCACTTGTTGACTTGCTGTCCGGTGGCGCTTCACCAACCGGCCCTCCAGTGGGTCTGGCGCATCCCACAGCTGCTTCTTCGGGCATATGCATCTCCTATGTGTTCCAAGGTTGACAAGTTTGGATGATGGGTTCATCATCCGCCGTATGCTGGTGATTTTGTAGTATACATGATGAGTGCAATTGTCGTCCAATACTTTTGGAGAATCAGTTGTAACATTCAGGGTGGGGTCGTTTAGTGCCTTCCAGAACAATTCATTGTTTTTTCAGAGAAATTTTCTGGCAAGGCACTACAGTACCAGGTTTACTACAAATTTTGATGTCTGGTGAACGGTTACAAAAAGCAGAAGTTCGAGTCGGTGAAACAGTTGCTAAAAGACTAATCTCACTCCTCATCCTGATAGATATTGAAGATTACGGGACGTATATCGTTTTTAAAATCCTTTAAGGACTAAAACACTGCAAATAAAAAAAATCCCGATTTGCAAAT
>DQVD01000034.1 GCA_015661935.1 Desulfocapsa sulfexigens
ATTTCTTCTTGTCGTAAACAGGATATCCGATCAACAACAGCCTTGGCTTTATTGTTTAAAGGTGAGTTGCCTGATTTTGTGAACTGAATTTGAAGCGTTAACGATTACGCTGAATGGTTACCTATTTCTTATTGTTTCTATGCCTGTCCTGCATTTACCTGCCTCTTATCCCATGATTTTTCGCACAGTACTGCATGGATGGAGAAACAACACGATATTATAAAGAATGTGATGCAGATCACCTGAAAGCTTATTTTCCCATCTCGTTATATAGTGACAGTCAAACATAATCTTTGTAAATTAATAACTATTCTGGAATATCTATTTCCTATTTAAGAAAAGATTCATTGGATCTAACCCTGTTCAGGAAGAAAGGCAGTTCACTGGATAAGTGCCTTATCAGAAAATTTCTTTGAAAAAACAAGAAATGGTTCTGTAAGGCACTAAAAATCAGTCAGATAATAGAGAAAAAAATCAAAGCACACGATATTCCAACGAATGCGGAGTTTGCAGATTTACGCCGACAAGTTGAAGAGCTGCAGATTGCCTTGAATTAAAAAACCGGGAGCATGATCCAAGTCACACAATAATGACGTGAACCTATGATCAGTATCAGAAAAATTGGGGCTATAGGTCGAACCTACAGGCATCTCAATAGATATCAACGAATACTACGGATTCTGTTTAAATACGGATTTGACGACCTTATTGAAGGTCTGCGTATAGATCAATACCTGGACACAGGGCTGAAGATGATCAACAGAAATCCGCGGGAAGAGCTGGAAAAGCACTCCCGGCCTGAAAGATTTCGCATGGCCCTGGAAGAGTTGGGACCAACTTTTATCAAGCTGGGCCAGGTACTCTCCACTCGCCCTGATCTCATCTCACCTAAGTATTTATATGAATTGGCCAAGTTGCAAGATGATGTCCCGCCTTTCCCTTTTGCTGAAGTAGAAGAAATTTTTCTAGCCGAAACCGGTAAAAAGCCAAATGAGCTGTTTCAAAAGTTTGACGAACAGCCCATGGCAGCAGCATCCATAGGCCAGGTTCATCGGGGCCGACTTCAGGACGGCACGGAAGTGGTAATTAAAGTTCAGCGACCAGACATCGAAAGCATCATTGCCGTTGACTTGGAGATTCTAGCGCATCTTGCGTCACTTATGGAGCAATACCTGGAAGAACTCCAGGGGCATCGGCCTTCTGCTGTTGTTGACGAGTTTGCAAGGAGCTTGTCACTGGAGATTGACTACACGGTTGAAATAGCCAATGTCCAACGTTTTGCGCGACAATTCAGGAACAATAAAACCATTTACGTTCCTCTTGTTTATGCAGACTTAAGTACCGAACGTATCCTGACCATGGAATTTATTGATGGGATCAAAACCTCAAAGGTAGATGCCTTGCGCAGCAAGGGCTATGACCTGCATCTGATCGCCGAACATGGCGCAAACCTGGTTATGGAACAAATTTTTGTGCATGGATTTTTTCATGGAGATCCCCACCCGGGTAATATTTTCATTCTTCCTGACAATATCACCTGTTTTCTTGATTTTGGTATGATGGGACGGCTTACCCGTCAAGACCGGGAAGATTTCACCGATCTTATGCTCTCCATTGTAACGAAAAACGATCGCAGGATAACAGATGGTGTCCTCAATATAACCACCCAATTCGGTGAGGTTGACCGTGATGCGCTCAGCCTTGACCTTGCTGACTTTTTAGACCGCTTCCTGTACCTTCCTCTAAAAGATTTGCAGGCTGGAAAAATACTCCAGGAACTCCTTGAGCTTGTTCAACGTCACAGCCTCAGTATTAAGCCGAATCTCTACTTGATGATCAAGACACTCTCCACCATTGAAGGTGTTGGTTTAATGCTTTATCCGGACCTTGAGCTCATCAAACTGGCAGAGCCCTATATAAAGAAGGTAACAAAAGAGCGTTTACGGCCTGGCCGTCTTGCTGAAGAAATTGGCGAGATAAGTGGTGAATATCTGAAACTTATTCAGGAGATGCCGGAAGAAGCCCGAGGTATTCTAAGGCAACTGAGTGCGGGCAGGATGAAGCTTGAATTTGAGCATCGTGGCCTGGGTAGGCTCGCAAAAGCTCTTGATCAAGTCTCCAATCGTATTGCCTTTGCCATCGTCCTGGCTGCACAGATTATTGGTTCATCTTTGATTATTCTGTCCGATATTCCACCCAAATGGAACGGGATACCCATTATCGGTCTGGCAGGTTTTCTTTTAGCGGGAATTATGGGATTCTGGTTGCTGGTTTCGATTATCCGGCATGGGCGTATGTAATCGTAGAGTATACTGGCCACAAGGCCTACCAACTATAACACCCAGAAGCCTGACGAAATATTGGAAAACGGTATATCAACAACGCCTAGCCCTGGCAAAGTATTCCTCTCGGCACATATTTTCAATTTCGAGAAGATGTTTGAATGCCTCATTAAAATCCTTTCTCGCCACTGTAAACAGGCCATGGCCCCAAACAATAACACCCCTTTTGTTTTGAATTGCAGGGGGCAGGGTATGGCAGAGACCGGTGGGGCCGGTGCCAACTTCTCCGGGAACAATGGGAATATCCTTTATTAATCGTTTCCCGGTGCATTTAATATGGCACTGACCACGGTTGATGCAATCAAAATCACTGCAATCCATGGACAGAATAACCGCAAACTTCGGATGTCCATGCAGGATGGCACGATTATCTGTGTTTTTATAAATTTCGTCATGCGCCACCAATTCACTGGAGGCGGTTATCCCTGCACAGGATGAGTCATCCATGGGACAGGGGTCGATACAGCCGACCAAAGCATCGAGAGAGCTTCCGGTCTGGCTGATATAGATTGTCTGGCTAATACGATAGGATATATTGCCGAAATAGGAATCGACCAGTCCATAGTCCACTGTAAAACGACCGGCCTCGATGATGGCTTGGTAGACCTGCTGTTCACTGTTGAAGGGGCCAGTCGCCAATACTGGTGTTGTCCTGTGTGGCGGCTCAAGCTCCGCAACCGCCTTATCAAATGCTCGCTGCTGTTCCTTTGTGATTGTGCCTTGCCTGCAGTCGGCCAGATAGTCTGCAAAAAAGAGGACGAAAGCACTGAAACAAACGGAACTGAGGCTGACAAATGCCTGCTCAGGGCTGACACCACCAAAGGTGATCAGCCGGATATTGTTGTCTGAAGCAACGACCACAGATTTGCGTTCACGCAGATGGGTAAGGATTGACGCAGATGCAAAGTCCCTGATCACAGGCACATCATGAAGAAAGGTACGTGTTTCGCAATCGCCAGGCGTTATGGTTTCAGGATAACGGCTGGTCAGAAACCGAAAAATTGTCAGATAAGGTTCTGCCGGTTCGACACAGATCAAAGAGTTTATATTCATACCACCCAGAACCTGCTCTAAGATCGGGATATCATCGTCAGGCCGATTCCAGACCACCTCGTCGTCCAGGCCGCAAACAAGAGGATTCTCAGCTAGTCCTGCAGAAATTAATTTCCCGGCGTATTTCTTTACGAGTTGTTCCATGCAAGCCCCAGCTCTTTCGATTTTTCTTTTGTTGCCCTGCCATCTTCATCAAGACCACGAATCCTGTAATAACGACTGCGAGCCTCAAGAAAGGCTTCCCGGTCAAGGGGTCTGACCTCTATGCCATTACCGCTTGTTCCTGCCTCGGTAAAAAACCTGCCGGGCAGGTCATCATCTTTGGCTTCAAATCCGTTCAGGCTGTTCATCAAGCGCTCAAGGTAATAGATGCGCTCGCCGACCTTTAACAGATCCTGGGCCGTAGCAGCTACTCCGGTTACAGCGCTGAAAGCCCCGGCATACTCTTCAAGTCCGGCTCCTAAAAAGATGAACTTACAAGCAGTGAGCGAATCAACGATTGCATTCTGATCCTCTGCAATCTTAATGATCCTTGCCTTACCGCTGAAGGTAAAACGATCGGTGGCAACGGGTTTACGCAAAATTTCATGGCTGACAGGATAGGCCCGTAAATGACACCCTCCACGGGTAGCAAGAGCGTAAGCCAGAGACATGCCGTATGCCCCCCGAGGATCGTAGGCGGGCAGTTCCAGGCCCTTAACACTCATTGAAGCAGTTTGTTGGTTATGGCTTGAGGCGTAGTGAAAAGAGCCTTTGCCAAGCTGCCTGCCAAGTTCAGTAGATCCCTGGCCGATTTCCTCCAGCAACGGTATAAGCCGGCCAGACAGATCCTTAGTGCCGGATATTTCTTTGTAACAGGCAAGCGTTGCAGCAGCAGAAATTGTGTCCATACCATAGTGATTGCAGAGCGTATTGGCCTGCATAACAAGATCCATGTCCGTATTGTCAATGAGAGCGGTGAAATGAGACATAGTTTCAAA
Organism: Desulfocapsa sulfexigens; assembly: GCA_015661935.1. Classification (GTDB taxonomy): domain Bacteria; phylum Desulfobacterota; class Desulfobulbia; order Desulfobulbales; family Desulfocapsaceae; genus Desulfocapsa; species Desulfocapsa sulfexigens_A. Next base: position 4,376 of record DQVD01000034.1, read on the forward strand.
CTCAGGCATGGAAGAACCGACATACCCTGCGCTACGTCCGATTTTCTTGCAACGGATATGGCAGCCCATACAGCCATGCTTGCCCGGATCGTATCGTTTTTTGTATGCATGGGCATTGAGCTCAGAGGCCCTGTCAAAATGGGTCTTGCGGAAGTTATCCGTTGGCATCATACGCCGCGAATCCATCAAGTCATAAATGGATCCTGTGCCAAAGCAGGAAAACCCGTGCTGGCCCATGAGGATTGGAGAAGCTGCGGTGAGCCTGAGAATTTCTTCGCGAGCTGCATACAATTTTTTCCTATCGTGAATCCTGACCTTGCTACTGCCCTGCACTGAAAGATATTTGAGTTTTTTGGCTGCAAAACAGAGTCCGATACCTGTTCGGCCGGCAACATGATGTTTATCAACCATGACGGCTGCAAAACAGACTCCATTCTCTGCAGCTGGACCAATGGTGGCAACTGATCGGCCACCATCTGCCAACAAGCTGAAAACAGTTGCCGTATCCTTTCCCCAAAGCTCTCCAGCATCAACGATCCGAACCTTGTCATCGTCTATCTCAATCCCACATGGCGTCTCCGACTGACCGGTGATGACGATCCCATCCCACCCGGCCCGTTTTAACTGAAAGCCAATACGGCCTCCCACCGAGGTGTCTGCAATTGTTCCGGTAAGTGGTGATCGTGACATAATAGTTGAACGACCAGAAGTTGGAGCAGCTGTCCCAACCAGGGGACCGGTAAAAATAAGCAGTGGCATACGTGGATGATTCCAGGAGAGAGTCACCTTGGGTCTGAGGTAATACCCTGCCAACCCTTTGCCGCCAATGTATTTATGATAGACTTCGGTCTCTGGCCTGAGAGCATCAATAGAGGCCGTATCAAGATCAATATGGAGAATTTTGCCAGTCCAGCCGTTTGGGGAAGTAAGCACGATATTTTTTATCTAGTCAATAGTGAGTGAATTTGGGTAATTTCCTGCCAGGACCATAATATATTCCGTCTGTCCAATCAACCTGTGCGCAAGTAACCTCATGGTTGATCGGGATCAGATCAGCTGATCAGCTAACGACTCATCCCCTGAGGAGCAGCCTTTTTGAAACTTTTATTATCGGTGAATTGATTAAATCCAGATTCAACCAGGGAGAAAAAGCTGATCTTTTCTTCTGGAAAGACTCCAATGGGAATGAGGTGGATATCATTGCCGAACAGTCAGGGAGACTGGTTCCTCTGGAAATAAAATCAGGAAAAACTATCAGCTCGGACTCTACTAAAGGGTTAAAAAAATATATGTCTCTGGCCGTCCGGGACGCAATTACCCCTACCCTGATCTATGGCGGTAGCGACAACTACAATAAACAGGATATACATATAACATCCTGGAAGAAGAGCGGAACCATCCTTAAAGGAGATCACTGTGAAGAGTAAACTATGGTGGACAGGACAATGCCTATTGGCTCTGGTAGCAACTTTTTTTCTATCTTATGGTGTTAGTTTGTTTATAGCTGCATACAAGCTGAACGATCCTTTCTATTTCATCTTGATGATTTTTGCGTCTAATCTCATCATCCTCATCAATGCTACACTGCTGATTGGCTTCGTTTATCGAATGATTAATGTATATAAGTTCTTAAAAAAAATCTGACAGCTAAGGATTCAATCAAAATACGACCACATACATAAGAAAACGAACCCTGTTCAGGAAGAAAGGCAGTTCACTGGATAATTGCCATATCAGAAAATTTCTTTGAAAAAAAGAAAATCAGGCAGTAAAATATGTTAAATATTCTGCACTTATCCGATAAATAAAATTACAGCAACATTTCTATTGCACCTTGAAGCAAAGTTGGGTTGCGGGTATCCCGCGATAGGTGTATGGCCTATAGTCTCAGGTTTTTGTTAACAACTTCACGTTCATTCTACTTTTTATAACGCCTTATTTGCCTCCATATGAAGAATCAAATCCAACATCCGGTTGGAATAGCCCCA
>DQVD01000301.1 GCA_015661935.1 Desulfocapsa sulfexigens
ATTTAACCAAAAAATCCAAAACCATCTCTTCCATAATATCGAATTGTTCACGGCCTGTATCATTGATAATGATCCATGAACAACGCTGGTAAGCCCGATACAGTTCCGGAGAAATTTTTATTTTCAATTCGACTGATTCTGAATTTTTGATACTACTTTCTATAGTCTTTGAAGCATTTTATCTTTCGAGCTATCCATCCCGACTACCCTTTCCGGTGAAAAGCCACAACTTCATCATAGGTCATTGTATCACCACCATAAATATCAAGTGCGCTTCCAACCGTTGCATGAAGACGATTTCCACCAAGACTTTTTATCATCTCCATATCGTCGATATTTTTTACACCTCCTGCATAGGTAGTTGGGATGGGAGTCCATTCTGCCAATCGTTTAACCAATTCTGTTTCGATACCATTGCATAGCCCCTCAACATCCGCTGCGTGGATAAGAAACTCATCACAGAGTTTAGCAAATTTTTCCATAATGGCGGGATCTATTTTGACATCCGTAAATTTCTGCCAGCGATCTGTTACTATATAGTAGTCTTCTCCGCGCCTTCGACAACTGAGGTCAAGAACAAGATTTTCTTTCCCCACTGCCTGCACAAGTTTTTGCAAACGGCTATAATCTATCTGACCTCCTGAAAAAACATAAGATGTCACAATGACATGGGATGCCCCGCAATCCAACCATTCTTTACCATTTTCAGCCGTAATGCCACCACCAATCTGCATGCCGCCAGGCCATGCAGCAAGAGCCTCTTTGGCTGCATCATCATTTCCCGGGCCAAGCTTAATAATATGCCCACCAGTGAGCTTGTCGCGTTTATAAAGCGTTGCAAACCAGGAGGATGAGTGCTTAGCCGTAAAATTGGTTTTTAAGCTATCTGGATCATCGTCTTTTAAAGTAGAACCAACAATTTGTTTTACTTTACCGTTGTGAAGATCTATACAGGGACGAAATTGCATAAGGCCGCGGTCTGGGGTTTGAGGTTTTAGGTATTTGGTTAAAAACAAAAAAAGGCGGGTATTTCCAATTAGAAATACCCGCCTTACACTTCAATAAGAAAGCTAACTCTGTTCAGGAAGAAAGGCAGTTCACTGGATAAGTGCCTTAGGAACGAGGACGAAATAACTTCCCCATTTAGGCATCCCATCTTCAGGCATCTTTTATTGATCCAAAGATCGAAAAATCCTCACATAGGCAGCTATGCTGCGGTTTTTAGCTCTTCCGATCAATAAAATATAACCTACATCCGGGAGCCTAAACAGGGAGGTTATTTCATCCTCGTCCCTTATCAGAAAATTTCTTTGAAAAAACAAGAAATTGTTCTGTAAGGCACTAAAAACTACCCTATTTAATGCTTATTCCTTCTTAATCAACATAGTTGCGGGATCAAGACTCAAAGACTTTCCTGCATCCACAGAACATGCTTCAGAACATTTCAGAGTTTTCAGCCTGATATCATTATCTTCAGGAGAAATAAGCAGAACAGTATCAAAATTTTCGTCAAATTCATGGCATGGTGCAGGTATCCCATTGGCACTTACCCGCTCGTCATCACGATGGCTGACTGCAGAAAACCAGATCATTTTAAGTCCATTTCTATCCATGAACCCTTTCAGTTCATTCAAGGAAGAGGCACTTTCAGCATCATTAAAATCAAACCCATCGACAACAAGACAGTCAGCCTTGAATATTTCCTGTGAGGACAGATCTTCCATACGCTCTTCAAGCGTTGCAGGGCTGAAGCTATTCTCTTTAAAGGTCATGATCATGCGATTCTTCACGATGCAATCAACCACCTGCTGAAAATTCTCTACTTCATTTTCATCATTAATCAGAGTCAGAATATCATCATACCAGGTTCTGGTCTTACCAACACCTTCACCAATTGCCACATGCAAAACCTTGTTATCTCGAAGCATGGAATCTAAAGCAATTTGAACAAGAATTGCAGTTTTTCCAAGCCCTGCACGAGCCATAACCAAGCCAACACGACGAGCATCAGCAGCTTCGTCTTTTTCAAGGCCTAGAGCCCGTAATGGATTGTTTGATACCAGGTCTTCTTTACCCATGGTAAACACCTCTTTTATTTGTAACTATTCAGCAGCACTCCATTTTCGTCTGTTTGAACTCTGTCGCATAGACTACTATAGCGAGAGGGTTCAAACAGACGAAAACAAAGCAATCCTAAACAGTTACATTCTATTATTATTTAATAATTTATTTTGATAGATACCTGAACAATTTGACTCATTGCATCAAGATTCAAATAAGAAAACTCTATTTTTCCTTTTTCTCATCCTGGAATTTTTTAACCAGCTCTTCACTGACACTCTTGGGAACTGGCTTAAAGCTTGCAAACTCCATGGTAAATTCTGCTTTACCCTGGGTAAGAGAACGAAGAGAAGTGGAATAACCAAACATCTCAGAAAGGGGAACCTCAGCTTCAACTACAGTGTAGGTTCCTTCCTCAGTTGTACCGATAATCATACCACGACGCTGATTAATACTTCCCATAACCGCACCCTGAAACTCAGAAGGTCCTTCGACAGCTACTTTCATAATAGGTTCCATGATGGTGGGCTTAGCTTTCCCATATCCTTCTCTGAAAGCACCTATGGAAGCAAGCTGGAAAGCAACATCGGAGGAATCGACGGCATGAAACGAACCGTCATTAATAACGCAACGCACGCCTGTGACTGGTGATCCGCAAAGAGTGCCTTTAGCCATACTCTTCTGGAAACCTTTATCACAGGAAGAAATAAACTCACGAGGAATAGAACCACCCACGATTTTATCTTCAAATTCATACTCACCTTCTTCTAGTGGCTCCATATAACCGGCAACCCGACCAAACTGACCTGAACCTCCAGTTTGTTTTTTATGGGTGTAATTAAACTCTGCGCGCTGGGTAATGGTCTCACGATATGCAACCTGGGGAGCACCAACTTCAACCTCGGCACCATACTCACGTTTCATCCGCTCAACATATACTTCAAGGTGCAACTCACCCATTCCTGAGATGATGGTCTCGCTGGTCTCGTGGTCCACAAAGGTCTTAAATGTTGGATCCTCTTTAGTGAAACGATTGAGGGCCTTAGACATATTGATCTGAGCTTTATTATCCTTTGGAATAATGGCCAGCGAGATGACGGGCTCAGGGATATGCATGGAACTCATGGAGCAGGTTATTGTACCATCGGTAAAAGTATCACCGGAGGCACAATCCACACCAAACAGAGCCACGATATCACCGGAACCACAGGAGTCGATCTCTTCCATTTCATCGGAATGCATACGAACCAGACGCCCGACCTTCACTTTTTTGCCGGTTCTGGTATTAAAAACAGTATCACCTTTGTTCAGTCTACCCTGATAAGTACGAACATAGGTAAGCTGACCGTAACGACCATCTTCCAGTTTAAAGGCCAGCATGATAAGAGGATCTTCATCATCATTCGTGACAGGGAATCCCTCTTCATCTTTTTCCAGATCAAGGCCGATATTTTCAACATCGGTGGGACATGGAAGATAATATTCAACAGCATCAAGGAGTGGTTGAACAGCTTTATTTTTATAAGCAGAACCAATAAACACAGGTGAAAACTCAAGTGCCAGTGTCCCGGCACGAACAGCTTCTCTTACCATGTCTGTGCTGATTTCAGTCTCTTCAAGCATTGCTTCCATCAGCTCATCAGAAAACATAGAAACCGCATCAAGTAATTCTTCACGCTTCTCATCAGCAGCGTCTTTAAGATCAGCAGGAATTTCTTCCTCACGAACGGTCTCACCATTCTCGCCTTCAAAATACAGGGCCTTCATGGTTACAAGATCAACAACCCCTTCCAAGTCACTTTCAAGACCAATGGGAAGCTGCAGCATATGAGCATTTAAACCCAATTTCTCTTGAAGCTGTCCGGTGACTCGCTCGGGGTTGGCCCCAGTACGATCACACTTATTAATAAAGGAGATACGAGGAACATTGTAGCGATCCATCTGCCTGTTTACTGTAATAGACTGTGATTGAACACCACCAACAGAGCAAAGGATTAGAACAGCGCCATCAAGTACACGTAAAGCACGCTCAACTTCCACTGTAAAGTCAACATGGCCGGGAGTATCAATGATATTAATAATACTGTCCTTCCAGGTACAGTAGGTGGCAGCCGACTGGATGGTAATGCCACGTTCTCTTTCAAGTTCCATGGAATCCATTTTTGCACCGACACCATCTTTTCCACGAACATCGTGAATTGCATGGATCCTGTCGGTATAAAACA
>DQVD01000058.1 GCA_015661935.1 Desulfocapsa sulfexigens
GATTTGGCTACCCAATATTTGAGAAATGGCGCGGATACGGAAGCTACAGTTATACTGATACGGAACTTTCCAATGTATCCGAATTCGCCTCCCAGATCATTATTGATTCCATGGCTATTAATATCACAAGTGCCGTAAAATTTGGAATGGTACGTGACACTCGTGATCGCAGAATCGGTGCCAGCAGAGGATCTGAAAACTCCATCACTGTTAAATACGCCGGTGGCCCGTTTGGTGGGGATGCGGAGTTCACCAAACTTGAAGCCTTCTCCAGCTGGTATTTTCCTTTGCCCTGGTCCACAGTCTTCCACTTTAAAGCCGCAGCTGGACAGATCTGGGAAAATGAAACCGGCAAACTGCCCGTCTATGAACGCTTTTACCTGGGTGGAATTAACACCATCCGTGGTTTCGAATATGGCAAGGCAAGCCCCATTGACTCTGTAACCGGCGATCGTGTTGGTGGTGACAAGATGTGGTACACCAATATTGAATATGTGTTTCCCCTCTTTGAGGAGGCCGGGGTTCGCGGCGTTATCTTCTTTGATGCCGGTAAAGTTAATGCCAGTGAAGAAGAATGGAATCTTGATAGTTACAATAAGGCAGCAGGCCTGGAAGTACGATGGTTGTCTCCCATAGGCCCCTTGCGTCTGGTCTGGGGTTACAACCTCGACCCTACGGATGATGAAGATACAACGGTCTGGGATTTCTCCATTGGTGGTTCTTTTTAATCAATACTGCTGAATGTAAGCGTTGACCAGCACAAAGGTAAATGTTTAGGAACGGGACAAACTGTTCTGACTTCTGACTTCTGACATGCAAACTCCATTTTCCACAAGCCAAATTCCTGCCGGAACACAAAAAGCTCTATCTGCACTTCGCGGCAGCTCAAAAAGTCTTCTGGCAGCACTCCAGGCCGAATCTCAACCCTGTTGCTGCATTGTTCCCGATGAGGATATGGTACCTCAGGTTGAAGAGGATTTAAAACTCTTTACTTCACTTCCTGTCTTCACCTATCCCGGTTACGAAATCCCGCCCTATACACCGCTGTCACCCGACCCGCTCACCACGGCAGCCAGACTTTCCACCTTGTACAGGCTCCATGAAAATAGTGGCTCATTTGTGCTTGTGGTCTCGGCAGAAGCACTCATGCGAAGAACACTGCCAGGTGTTGTACTCTTTAATCGTGCTGAGCTTTTGCTGTCTGGTGAAGAGTGTGACCGGGATGAGTTGTTAACAAAACTGCAGGATCTTGGCTACGAACAGGTCAATCTTGTGCAGAGTGTTGGAGACTATTCCGTTCGAGGTGGAATACTGGATATCTATCCGCCCTCTTTTCTCACTGGAAAGACTCTTCATAACACTCCATTACGTCTCGATTTTTTTGGCGACACCATTGAGTCACTAAGAGGATTTAATCCCATCAGCCAGCGCTCAATTACAGATATTGATGAAGCCATAATTCTACCGGCTAGTGACATTTGTTACCCGAATGTATCTTCTACAGAAATGAAACAGCTCCTGGCAGCATTTGACAAATCTGCCTTACAGCACGGCTGGGACAAAGACGAAAGCTTGAGACTCCGCACCCGGATTGCCGCGGGCCAGCGCTTTGCCGGAATGGAATTCTTTCTGCCCATTTTCTATCCGGGCAAAGATCAAACCAGTACTCTTTACGATTTCCTCCCCAAGGATACCTGTCTGATCCATTTCGCACCTGAAATGGAAGAGCAGGCACGTGACATGGTTCAGGAACGAATTGTTACAAATTTTGAGGAGGCCCAAAGCACAGGGACTCCCGCACTTGAACCGAAGCAGATATTTCTGTCATCTGCTGAAACCAAAAAACGCATGGCATCTTTTGCCCAAATCGTATGTTCCTCCTTTCTCGACTCAGAACAAATACATTCGCTTGCTGCAGGCAACCATCAGGTTTTAAAGCAGGAAATCAGTCTGCAGCGTAAGAAACGCGGCCTGATTCCACCTCTCTCTGATCAGATTCACACCTGGCATGACTCTGGTGAGGTTGTCATTCTCTGCTGCAGATCCCCGAGACACACAAAGACTCTTGCTGAACTCCTTGAAAAACATCAGCACGAGATAGAAATCCTTGAAAGCCCCATACAATTAAACAGCCTGCCGCAATCATTACATTCAGATATTCTCTATCTCTGTGATCAGCCGCTGAGTTCCGGTTTTTCTCTTAATAGTCCAGCCATCCACCTCCTGTCCGAGAGCGAACTTTTCGGAGAAATGCGCATTGGCAACCGAAAAAGAACTAAGGAAAAAACTGGTGAACCCATTCGTTTTTCCGAGCTCCATGATGGTGATATCGTTGTTCACCGTGACCATGGTCTCGGCCGTTATCTAGGCATTGTCACACTTACCCTGCAAGGCGTAATCAATGACTACATGCTTCTTGAATATCGTGATGGCGATAAGCTTTACCTTCCCGTTGATCGACTAAACCTTATCAGCCGTTACGAAGGACTTTCGGACAGGGAACCGCGTACAGACAAGCTTGGCAGCTCGTCCTGGCGTGCGACCAAAGCAAAAGTCAAGGAAGAGGTGTGGAAGGTTGCGGAAGAACTCCTTGAAATTTACGCCAGGCGTGACTTACGTGAAGGAAGACGATTTTCAATGCCAGGTGAACTGTACCACGAACTTGAAGAATCATTTCCCTATGACGAAACCATTGGCCAGGACAAAGCCATCACCGATGTCATCCAGGATCTTACTTCTGATAAACCAATGGACAGGCTCATTTGCGGAGATGTTGGCTATGGTAAAACAGAAGTTGCCATTCGCGCCGCATTTAAGGTTGTGGAAGATGGACTTCAGGTGGCAATTTTAGTCCCTACTACAGTTCTTACAGAACAACATTTAAAAACATTTAAGGATCGAATGCAGGGCTTTCCGGTAACCGTTGAGTGTATCAATCGCTTTCGCAGTCCCGCTCAGCAAAGACAGATTGTAAGCGATCTTGGTACCGGCAAAATAGATATCATCATCGGTACCCACCGCTTACTCTCCAAAGACATTAAGTACCGGGAACTTGGCCTGCTTATCATAGACGAAGAGCATCGTTTCGGGGTCAGCCATAAAGAAAAAATCAAAAAGATCAAGACAGAGGTGGATATCCTCACCCTCACAGCCACTCCCATTCCGAGAACCTTGCAGATGTCACTGCTCTCCATTCGTGACCTCTCGGTTATTTCAAGCCCGCCAGAACACAGAAGACCGGTTAAAACCTTTGTTGCCCGCTACGATGAACTGGTTATAAAGGAAGCGATACTCAAAGAAATGCGTCGGAAGGGGCAGGTCTTCTTTGTCCATAACAGAGTAAAGTCAATTTATAAAATGGCCTCAATTATCCAGAAACTTGCCCCTGAAGCCAGGGTGGCTGTTGCCCATGGTCAGATGAGCGGCAAAGAGCTTGAAGGAATCATGGTTCGCTTTGTAAACCGTGAAATTGATGTTCTTATCGCCACCACCATTATTGAATCAGGCCTTGACATTCCATCTGCAAATACCATTATCATCAACCGTGCAGATGCCTTAGGTCTTGCTGGAATCTATCAGCTGCGCGGACGGGTTGGCAGATCTTCGACCCAGGCCTTTGCCTATCTGCTGGTACCATCCCTGGACAGCTTAAGTAAAAATTCGAAAGATCGTTTGCGGGCGCTGATGGAATGTAATGAGCTGGGCGGTGGCTTTAAGCTTGCCATGAGTGACCTGCAGATCCGTGGCGGCGGTAACCTTCTCGGGGTTTCTCAATCCGGTCATATTGCGGCAATCGGCTATGACCTGTACCTTGATCTCCTGCAAAAAACCGTGGCTGACATGAAGGCTCGCGCTGCTGCAGGCGTTGGCGAGCACGTACCGATGGAGCTCCCTGAAACTGAAATTAACCTACAGATTTCAGCTTATATCCCTGAATATTATATCCCGGATATCAGCCAGCGCTATGTTGCTTATCGTCGAATTTCTGCACTTTCAACGGCAACACCAGATATCTGCGATGATCTCCTTGAAGAACTTACTGACAGATATGGGAAAATCCCAGAGGAAACAACCAATCTTTTTAAGATTGTAGCATTCAAAAAAGAACTGGCGGGACTTGGTGTGAGTAAACTTGAGAAGGGTAAGGATTCTTTCGTGTTCTCCTTCACAGACAATACGCCACTGGACCCGGCACTCCTCCTTGGCTACCTACAAACGACAAGTAAGAAAAGGAAGGGAACTCCGCGCCGACTTACTCCCGATGGACGGCTTATCGTCCCTGCCCGTATTGACTCACCGGAGCGACTTTTTACTGTCTTACAAAAAATATTGGCCGAACTTAGTGGCCTGACACAATAAAAACAGTGTGGAACCCGTATGACACATAAACAAATACAGCCGACATTTTCCTGGTCTCAGATAGATACTATCCTGCTCGATATGGATGGAACCCTGCTGGACAAATATTTTGATGATCATTTCTGGGAAGAATACGTCCCGAAGATCTTTGCAAAAACCAATGGCCTTACTGACAAAGACGCACGAAAAATACTATTGCAGCGCTACCAGCAGGTAGAAAACACCCTGCAATGGAGCGATCTTGATTACTGGTCCGAACAACTTGGCCTGGATATACCGGAGCTGAAGTATAAAGTGGCCCACCTGATCAAAGTACACCCCTATGTTATTGATTTTCTCGATTATGCAAAGAGTATCAATAAAAATATTTATCTGGTCACCAATGCTCATTCCAAAACGCTCAATATCAAAATGGAGAAAACGGCATTGGGCTCACACTTTGATCGTATTGTTTGTGCCGAAGAAATAGGATTTGCCAAAGAACAACCTGAATTCTGGGAAAAACTGGAAACAGGTCTCGGATATGATAAAAGTCGTACACTCCTCGCTGATGACACTGAGAAAGTACTCCACTCCGCCAATCAGTACGGAATGGGATTTCTCATATTTGTTGCTCGTCCCAGCTCACGTATCCCTGTTAAATTTTCTCCCGAGTTTCCATCCATCACCTATTTTAATGAACTGATTTCGTGAAAACAACGTTGTATCGTGTAGCTTTTCCTGTTGAAACGGGCACGCTGTGATAAACTTTCTTTTAAATTATTAAGACTATTTTTTGCCACATACCTTTCAACATTAACACTTAGGAACTTCTCATGGCACTTACCTCATACGAAGCAAAAGACCTCTTTCAATGGCTTACAGATAAAGAAGATATCCTGGTTCTCGACGTACGAAATCAAAAAGACTTTTCACGGTTCCAGGTAGAGTCTCCATACCCGTTCAACATGCTTAATATCTCCTATTATGACTTTATGGAGATTGAGGATGCCAGCGTGGCTAAAGTGCCTAAAGAGCACGCAGTGCGTATTGTCTGTGCCAAGGAGGGATCTGCAAAATATGTGGGAGAAATTCTTGTTAAACATGGCTTTGAGGATGTTCGCTACCTGACAGGAGGCATTAAAACCTGGGGAAATCTTCTTGTTCCCAAAGCACTCCACGAAGGTGAAGATTACAGCCTCTACCAGTTCATCCGTCCGGGCAAGGCATCCTGTGGTTACGGACTCTGTTCGGGCCGGGAAATGATGATCTTTGATCCCAGCCGCAATATAGACTTTTATCTGGACTTTGCTAAAAGCAGAGACTGTAAAATCATCAAAACATTTGAGACCCATCTTCAGGCTGATTATATCGCAGGATCACGTCAGATTGCGGAACAGACCGGTGCCGATTTTTTCGGGGGAATCGATTTCGACGGAACAAAAGCCGGCCACAAACCAGTAAGCGACAATGAAGTTCACACATTCAGTAACGGCGGCCCTGAAGTTAAAGTACTCTTGACACCCGGCCATACCCCCGGGTCTCTTACCTTCATCGTGGACAACACCTATATGATCTCCGGTGATACTGTCTTCATCCAGTCCATCGGACGCCCTGATCTGGGCGGTCAGGTTGACCAATGGGCGGTACTGCTCTTTAATACCATTAAACAACTGGCAAAACTTGATGATTCACTGCTTGTCCTGCCAGGGCATTATATGGATTGGAACGAAGCAAATAAAGATCTCCTCTTTTGCCTCTCATTCAAAGAAGTAAAAAAACGAAACGAAGAAGTCTTTGCCATTACTGAAGAAAATGTTTTCATCCGGTATATCAAAGATAACATGCGTGAGCAGCCTCCGGAATATGCACTCATTCGTCTTGCAAATGCAAACACAGAACAGTACGACATAGATAAACAGGAAGAACTTGATCTTGGCAAGAATGAATGTGCTGCAACAGCATACGCCAAGGCACAGGCTGAAAAAGAAGGTTGATACCAAAAGCAGCATTTGCATATTAAAAAAATGCCTCCACTGCTATGAACAAAAAAACAAAGCCATTCTGATTGTTGAGATCATTGTGTTCGTATTATCCAGTACATTTCTCTACCAGGGATATGTCAGTCACAGTCATATTATTGACCAGACTATCGGCGCTAGAGAAGCTAATCTCAGCAATACCATTAAAAATCTAACCCTGTTCAGGAAGAAAGGCAGTTCACTGGACAAGGGCCTTATCAGAAGTTTTCTTTGAATAAACAAGAACTTGCCCTGTAAGGCACAAAATCCAAGTGCCTAAATTGCGGAAGTTATTTCATCCCCGTTCCTAAGCTTCTTCCACCGCATCACAATCAGCCTTCAATTGGCTAACTGCCCTGTTTGACGAAAGCAGAATTGCCAGCCATCGAGTATTATCAGATCCATCAAGTGCAATACGCACTGCCATGGTAAGGGGTACAGACAGCAGCATCCCGACAGGACCCAGCACCCAGCCCCAAAAAACTAAAGATAGAAAAACCACAAGCACTGAAAGTCCAACCCCCTTGCCCATCACTCGTGGTTCCACAATACTCCCGATAATCACATTCACAGCAAGAAAAATGGTACCTGTAATAAGTGCAGCCCCCCAGCCTAGCTGAACAAGCGCAAGGAGTATAGCTGGAATTGCAGCAATGATTGAACCGATATTGGGAATAAAGTTAAGCAGGAAGGCAACAACGCCCCACATAATTGCATAATCGAGTCCCTGTAATGACAGACCAAAAGCGATGATTGCACCGGTAACAAGACTGGTAAGGGTTTTGATTCCAAGGTAACGGTTCACCCCCGTTGCAATCTCACCATATTTACGAAGTGCCGGGGATTGTTCCCCCTGAATGGCACGTATTTTACAGGGAAAGCCTGCAGCTTCTGAAAGAATAAAGAAAAACGTCAGAAAAATCACAAATGTGTTGGTGACCATACCACCAAGACCATTCAATGTATTAGCAGCCATTCTAAGCAATTTCCCGGGATTAAAAGTATCGGACAAAATGGATCGATCAAGGGTAATTCCCTTCTCACCCAGCCATCGCCACCAGCTGGCAGTTTGTTCAAGCAAACGCTCCTGATAGCCTGGCACGTTTCTGGAAAAATCAGTCATTGATGTGCCAATCAGAGTAACAAGTGAGATCCAGATTCCTGCAATAATGACAATCAGCAGCAGCATACCTGCGATTTCAGGTATGCCTTTCTCCTGCATCCAGAACAGAGGCGGGGCACAAATTATGGCAAGGAATACAGCAAGCAGAAAGGGAACAACTAAAGGTGCTGCTGCCTTCATGCCAGCTACAACAATTACAAAGGCGGCCATATTAATGAGGGGGCTGTTTCGAACGGAAAGTGGTGTCATAGAATAAAAATGATAGAAAAAAAAGGAGAGATAGCGTAAATTCCCACATAATTTTGAAACACAAATCCAAATTCTCCAAAATAGTCTTTTTCTTACTGGTAAATCATGCAAAAAACAAACTTTTTTTTCATAATGCTTCTCACAATTCTTCTCACAGCTTGCAGCTCTCGCGAAACTGTGTATGAAGGTATTCGATTTCCTGAAACATCCACCAGTAAAGTAACATTTCAGGAACATACGATTCCAGCAGACTGCTCTGCGTTCTCTCATCTTCTGATGAACACCAGAATGAATTCATCGGGACAGGACATTGCAACAGCCATGCATCTAGAGGCCCAGGAAAAAGGGGCCGACCTTGTGCTGGTCGGAATGGCACGAGCAATGGTAGAAGCAGAACTGGAAGCCAATCGTTATGACTATTACGGCCCCGAATACGTCTACAATTTCAATAAAACCTGGCTTGGATGGAAATTTGGTTTTGATGCATGGAACGATGCTGATAATCTTATTGGTTTAGGGACTGACAGATGGGGAAGCGCAGAAATAAATTTTGAACACAGCCTTCTGATCCAGGCAGTTTTTCTGCGTTGTGGCGAGGAGATCTAAGGACTCTGTGTAAATAACATGTACCTTCTTCTATTGCAGTAATCCACTTTGGCCCGCTTTTCTGATACAGATGAGTAGGAGCTCAACAACAATACCAGGATTATCATTGCAGTTACTCTTCAATCGATCCAAATCAGGAATTATATCCGGCCGTTCATTTCCCTTGGCGAATGCAGGATCCATAGTGTCGTCTTAGAGTTCAGTATTGATGGAAAAGTTATTAGGGGCTGGAAATAAATAACTCGCCAACCCCTTACAAAAGGCCTGGCAGATTCTTTTGGCAAATAAAAGAACTAACATTACCAAACTGCACGCAAGCCCTCCTGTTTTCTTAGATAATCGATCCTTCTTTCCAGATCTATACGCCATTCAGCATGAATTCTCGCTGCCGATGGAGCAATCAGCTCCGGAAGACCATAAACAA
>DQVD01000008.1 GCA_015661935.1 Desulfocapsa sulfexigens
GAAATAAGGGGAAATTGTGAACCAATATGACAACTCACACCTTTCACTTTAACATTTGCCATTTCATCTGCTTGGAGGTAAAGATCAAGGGCCTCTTTAATTGGGACACCAAATTTATTCTTGGAAATCCCCGTTGAAATATACGCATGTGTTTTTGGATCCACATCGGGATTGACCCGAAAAGCAACTGGTGCTTTCACACCCATATCACCCGCTACACTGTTTAAACGGTGCAGTTCCTGTTCTGATTCCACATTAAAAAGCAGGACTCCTGATTTCAAACCAAATCGTAACTCTTCTTCACTCTTTCCCACACCGGAGTAGATAATGCGTTTTGGATCCATTCCAGCCTGAAGCGCCCGAAACAATTCGCCACCAGAGACAATATCAGCGCCCCCGCCAAGGTTCCCCAAAAGGGTCAAAACAGCAATATTTGAACAACTCTTCACCCCGCAAAGCAGGTGAGGTGATCCACATCTTCAAAGCTTGAATCAAAGGCTTTAAAATGACGGGTTAAAGTCGCTTTAGAGTACAGATAAAAAGGAGTTCCAACTTCTTTTGCGATATCACTCACCGAGATATCTTCGCAAAAAAAGTTCACCGTTTTTATATTGGAAATGGTTCATGGTTTCTTATAAATATATTTTTCGTTAATGCCTGATTCCAGCCTCTTGAGATTTCTCACTCTCATTAGGCACTTCCGCTTGATCATAAGCAGTGACAGAATAATAGTAACTTCCATCTGCCGAAACATTGCTATCTTCAAAGATGGTGTATATGCCACTCACATCACCAATCTGTTTTGGGATTTTTTCTGCTGCACTGCGTCTATACACTCTGTACCCTTTCACATCCGCTTCCCGGGATTTATCCCAGAAGATTTTGATACCGGTACCAGTTTGTACCACTGTGACTCCTGATGGTGGAGCCGGCGGTGTCTGATCGATGGCTGTGACGCTTATAACATCTGAGAACCCACCGTTCACAGGATATCCATCAACCATAAGAATGGATTGAACCTTGTAGTAATAAGTAACTCCATTATCCAGTGCACTATCATTAAACTCCGTTACAGCCTTTGCTTCACCAACAGTATTGAAGCTTGTATTGTCCTTGCTTCGCTGTACCTGATACAGTATTGGATAAGCCACATCCTGGCCATCCATCAGCTTTGTAACCGGTTGCCAGCTTATCATGGCACTGGAATCTGCAGCCTTTGCAGTCATACCCTGCGGCCCTTTAGCCGGGATATGCCAGACAAAGGAAATAATATTTGAATCGGAACTTGCTGCCCACCAGCTTGTTCTTGCATTCACTTTAAAGAAGTATTTATGACCGGGACGAAGCAAAACCGTCTCATAGGTAGCCTGACGATTTTTTTCCGGATCAACAACACCGCCTTCGACCTGAATTGCTTCACTAAAAGGAATGGGACAGGTTGGACAATAATCCTGTAACGGCACCACAGCACGATACAGATCAAATGTTGCGATATCAGTAAGGTCTGTACCCTTGATGGTTTCCTTGGGAAAGGTCCAGGTCAGGGTGACTCCTTTTTCACTCATCGCATAACGCAAATCTTCAACTGCTTGAGGCACAATGGAATCAGGAGGAACGGGAGCTGTTTTATAACCACAACCTCCTGCCAGAAATACTGCTCCGGTAAGGAGTATTGCTCCTGCGACATGCGTTTTTGTAAACATTTTCACTCTCCAATTCCGTAAATATTCGGGTTTCAACTCAATTTGTGGCAAACCCGATAATCGGAGTCTGCGCTTACCTTACCTGTAAATGTGTAACCGTTCACCAGACATCAAAATTTGCAGTAAACCTGGTACGGTAGGCGTTTACCAGTACCTCAGTAAGCGTTTACCCCATTCCCATCTGTTTTTCGGCAGTCCGTACTGCTTCTTCAACTCGCGCACTTGCGGTTCCACCGGTTGATTTTCTGGAATTCACAGATCCCTTAACACTCAATACTTCAAAAATATCCCTGTCGATAACCGGGGAAAATTCCCGCATTTCTTCAAGGCTTAAATCTGTTAGTTCACAGCCTTTCTCTATACAGCTTGCAACTGCTCTTCCCACAATACCATGGGCATCACGAAAGGGGACATTGTGAAGCACAAGATAATCAGCAAGATCTGTAGCTGTTATAAAACCGGTTTTGGTCGCATCTTCCATCCGTTCTGTATTGAACTGCAGATTGCCAAGCATTTCAGCCATGATGGCAAGAGATGCAGATACCGTATCCACTGCATCAAAGACTGGTTCTTTATCTTCCTGAAGATCACGATTGTAAGTCAGAGGCAAGCCCTTCATCAAAGTGATAAGGGACATAAGACTGCCCACAACTCTTCCTGATTTGCCACGGATTAATTCCGGAATATCCGGATTCTTTTTTTGCGGCATAATGGAAGATCCGGTACAGAACTTATCTGCAATTTGTACAAAAGAAAACTCCTGGCTTGACCAGAGCACCAGCTCTTCCGAAAGACGCGAAAGATGGAGCTGAATCATGGTACAGCAGGAGACAAACTCTATGGCAAAATCACGATCACCCGAAGTATCCATGGAGTTTGCTGTTACAGCATCAAAATCAAGAAGTTCTGCAACCATTTCTCTGTCAATGGGCAGCCCTGTTCCTGCCATGGCAGCAGCACCAAGCGGGAGAATATTGATTCGTTTCCGACAATCCGCAATACGTTCTTTGTCACGCCCGAACATCTCGTAATAAGCCATCATATGATGAGCAATAAGCACCGGTTGGGCCCGCTGAAGATGGGTATAACCGGGCATCACCTGCCCCATGTATTTTCTGGCCAGGACAACAAAGGCACGGCGGACATCATCAAGCAATGCAGTAAATCCATCGCACTGATCGCGAAGATAGAGGCGCAGATCCAGCGCAATCTGATCATTTCGGCTGCGAGCACTGTGTAACTTGGCACCAGCAGGGCCTATTGCATCGATGAGTGCCTTTTCAATATTCATATGAATATCTTCGAGCTCACTCTTGAAGGAAAAAGTACCCTCTTCGATCTTTGTTTCGATGGCGGATAATCCATCAACGATGCTTGCTAATTCATCCTGTGAAAGCAGTTTGTTTGCCGCAAGCATGGTGGCGTGCGCCTTGCTTCCCTCAATATCATACCGATACAAACGTTTGTCGTAACTGATAGATTCAGTAAAAGCTTCAACCGAAGTTGCGGTGGCCTCCTCAAAACGACCACCCCAGAGCTTTTGTGATTTCCTGTTTTCCATTATTTATTTTGCATGGCTGCGATCTGGAGACGAAGACCATTTAGACGAATAAAACCACCAGCATCTGCCTGGTTATACACATCGTCTTCTTCAAATGTGGCAAAGCTTTCCTGATAGAGGGACTGGTTGGATTTCTTGCCGACAGATACGCAATTGCCCTTATAAAGCTTCATGCGGACTGTTCCATTCACTGTTTTTTGGCTTTCATCCATGGTTACCTGCAACAGTTCGCGTTCGGGTGAAAACCAGAAACCATTATAAACAAGCTCTGCATAACGTGGGACTAAAGAATCCCTGATACGCATTACTTCACGATCCATACACATGGTTTCAAGATCTCTATGCGCGTTACGAAGCAGAGTTCCACCGGGAGTTTCGTACACACCACGGGACTTCATACCCACAAAACGGTTTTCCAAAAGATCAAGACGACCAATACCATTGGCACCTGCAACTTTATTTAATGCTTCAAAAAGAGGCAGAGGATCCATGCGTTCACCATTGATGGCAACGGGATCGCCCTTCTCAAAATCGATCTCAAGATAGGTGGGCTTATCCGGTGCATTTTCAGGCGACACAGAAAGGCGATACATATCTTCGTCAGGTTCATTCCATGGATCTTCCAGAAGCCCGCCTTCAAAACTGATATGAAGAATATTTTCATCAGAACTGTAGGGATTCTTTTTGGTTGTGGGTACCGGAATATTATGCTTCTTAGCAAACTCCTCAAGTTTAGCTCTGGAGTTTAAATCCCATATACGCCAGGGAGCAATGATCTTTAAAGTTGGGTCAATACCAAGGTAAGACAATTCGAACCGAACCTGATCATTCCCTTTTCCAGTGGCACCATGACTCACCGCATCGGCACCCTCTGCATGGGCAATACGTACCTGTTCCTTGCCAATGATGGGACGTGCCAAAGATGTTCCAAGAAGATACGAACCTTCATAAATAGCATTACAACGAAAGGCAGGAAAAATATACTCTTCCACAAACTCCTGGCGAAGATCTGAGATAATCACTTTATCAGCACCGGTTGCCATGCCTTTTTCCCGTATCGCATCCCAGTCTTCAGTCTGACCGACATCGGCTGCATAGGCAACAACGGGACACTCATATTCTTCTGCCAGCCATTTCAGAATGACAGAGGTATCAAGACCTCCGGAATAGGCCAGTATTATTTTATTTACATCCATTTTTTATCCTTTCAGCAACTGTTCGAGTATTGCTTTATGCATGTGCATCTTATTTTCTGCCTGATCAAAAGCGACACAGCGCTCAGACTCAAGAACTTCCTCTGTTATCTCTTCTTCACGATGTGCGGGCAGACAGTGTAAAACAATGGCCTCTGCAGGCGCTTTAGCCATAAGTTCTGCATTAATCTGCAGTGGCTGAAAAATAGCCATTCGCTCATCCTGCTCTTCTTCCTGACCCATGGAAGCCCAGACATCAGTATTTACCACATCGGCTACAGCCACCGCCTCTTGCGGGCTGCGTGTAACAGTAATTGCTTTTGCCGACTCTTTTTGTGCTGCAGCCAATATATCAGGATCAGGATCATAGCCTTCAGGACAGGCCAGAATCAATTCAAAACCGATTCGTCCGGCAGCTTGAATCCATGAATTGGCCATATTATTTCCATCGCCAACCCAGGCGATCTTCAAATCCTCAATATTCCCTTTTTTCTCAACAACAGTCATGATATCGCTGAGAATCTGGCAGGGATGATGCAAATCGGTAAGGGCATTGATCACCGGAACAGAAGAGTATTCTGCAAGCTCAGTCACAACTTCCTGACCAAAGGTTCGCACAACCATTCCGTCCACATAGCGGGTCATGACCCTTGCCATATCTTTTAAAGGCTCAGAACGGGCAAGCTGGGTATCGCGCCCGGAAAGAAAGATCACCTGTCCGCCCAGACCATACATGGCAGACTCAAAGGAGACCCGTGTTCTGGTGGAAGGTTTCTCAAATATCAGGCCAACTGTTTTGCCAGCTAACTGTTGGTGGCTGACTCCTGCGGCACACTCTTTTTTAAGCAGAATTGCGCGATCAATAAAACCCAATAACTCTTCTTTTGTAAAATCATCTAATGACTGTAAATGGCGTTGCATAACGTATATCTTTTTTCACAGACGGGTTTTTATTGCTATTCCGTCTCATTAGCTGTGTCCCCAGCCCAATTGCTTTATTTTGGGAAAGATATCATACTTACCCAAAACAAGAATGATTTGCAAAGATTTTCGTGAAATAGGCAGATCAAGCCTCATATTCTGTTAGAACTTCCCCTAAGACGGTTAATAATCGATCAATTTCTTCCCTGGTTATGATAAGGGGCGGCAGAAAACGAAGAACAGCATTTCCGGCAAAATTGATGAGTATACCCTTAGCAAAAAGCTTGTTCACCATATCAGCACCATGTTCAATTCCTTTCTCGGTGAGCACCAGGCCCCGAATCAATCCCATGCCTCTTGCTCCACTTGCATGGGCAGGAAACCGTGCAGCCAGATCTTCAAGGCCTGCCTGCAAATATTTTCCTTTTTCTTTGACACTATCAAGAAAGCCATCTTCAAGAATGACTTTGAGAGTAGCAACTGCTGCCGCTGCAGCCACAGGATTACCACCAAAAGTCGAGCCATGGGTACCCGGAACCAGGGATGCTGCAATCTCCTTTCGAGTGAGCATGGCACCAATGGGCATACCATTTCCAAGTGCCTTGGCAATGGTCATAATATCCGGAACAATACCCAACTGCTCATAGGCAAAGAAGGTTCCGGTTCGTCCGATACCAGTCTGAATTTCATCAAAAATAAGCAGAAGATCGTGCTTTTTACAAAGATCCGCCACACCTTTAAGATATTCAACATCAAGAGGTCGAACTCCTCCCTCGCCCTGCAAAGGTTCACAGAGGATGGCACAGGTCTGATTGGTAATTATGGCTTCCAGCACATTCAGATTTCCAAAAGGCGCATGGGAGAAACCTTCGGGCATGGGTTCAAAACCTTCCCGGAACCTGGGCTGACCAGTGGCGGCAATAGTAGCCAAAGTCCTGCCATGAAAAGATCCGGTAAGTGAAATAATGCCATAGCGATCAGGACCTGCACAGATCCTTGCAAGTTTTATTGCAGCTTCATTAGCCTCTGCACCGCTGTTTGCCATAAAAATCTGATCAGCAAAGGAATTCTCAGTCAACAATTCAGCTAGCTCAGTCTGAGGCCGGGTGTAATAAAAATTGGAAACATGCACCAGTTCTTTTGCCTGCCGGCAAATTGCATCGGTAACAGCAGGATGACAATGGCCCAGACTGCAAACTGCAATTCCCGCCAGACAATCCAGATATTCACGTCCCTCTGCATCAGTCAGTGTGCAACCTTCTCCTTTCACCATGGCCGCCGGATACCTTGCGTATGTTCCTATCAATACTTTATCACTCCTTTCAGCCCAGCCTGCATTTTCACCATTCATCAAACTATCTCCGTTCCTATCCCGTCTTTTGTAAATATCTCAAGTAATATGGCGTGTTCTACCCTACCATCTATAATATGTGTTTTTGCCACACCGCGGCTCAATGCATCTGCGCAACAGCGCACTTTGGGAATCATACCGCCACCAATGGTTTCCCGCTCAATTAATCGTTCCAGGTCGTCTGGTTTCAAGGATTTGAGCAATGTTCCCTCACCATCCTGAACCCCTGTAACATCTGTCAGTAGCACAAGCTTTGCAGCCTTTAGTTCTGCCGCGATGGCACCAGCAACAAGATCCGCGTTGATATTATAGGCCTGCCCGTCTTCACCAACACCAACTGGTGCTATCACTGGAATGAAATCATTTCTATCCAGGGCCTGCAAAATCTCCGGGTTGACCTGCGTCACCTGACCCACCCGACCAAGATCAATCAGCTCAGGCGGAGCATCTTTTAAGGCTTCATCATTCTTCTTGCTCACACGCATCTTTTCAGCACAGATAAGATCACCATCCCGGCCGGAAAGCCCAACTGCCCGGCCACCACAGTGATTAATATTACCAACAATCTCTTTATTCACCTTCCCGACAAGAACCATTTCCACCACACTCATGGTCTCGCCATCAGTGACCCGCATCCCCTGAACATAGCTTGGCTTTATCTCCAGTCTATCCAGTAGACGATTGATCTGGGGGCCACCGCCATGCACAATTACCGGATTAATCCCGATATGTTTCATCAATATGACATCGAGGGCAAACTGTTTTTTCAGATTTTCATCCACCATGGCATGACCGCCATATTTGATAACCACGGTTTTGTGCCGAAACTCCTGCATATAGGGGAGGGATTCAATAAGCCCTTTAGCTCTATCAATACTTTCCCGCATTTTTTTGTATCCTCAGTACAGGCTATTATTATTTTACTAAAATCATACACATACTGCCACACCTTCTACATAATCTTATCATACTACTGGCTCAATTGATTGAAGTAAAGAAATCTTTCTTTACTGCTCCTTAGCGGGATTTATTTACTTTTTTCGAGAGCAGGATTATGTTAGGCTTGGTAATTGCAACAGGATCATTCTCACTTGGTAATTTTTATTTTTGGAGACTTTTGTGTTAAATAAACAACTATATAGCCAGATTTTCCTGATTCTTTTATTTCTTACTTTTTGTGCCACACCTCTTTTTGCGGCTAGTGCTCCCATCACTATTGAAGCGGATCACATGACTTCGCTTGAGGCAAACAACACAGTTCTTTTTAAAGGAAATGTGGATGCTGCCCAGGCCGATGTCCGTATTCGATCGGATGAAATGACAGTCTACTACACTGGCGTCGAAGAGGGGAAAAAGCAGGAAGTCAAGCGTCTCAAGTGTATAGGCAATGTTGAGATAACCAAGGGTGAATGGCTGGGAACCGGAAAAGTCATGAACTACCTTGCAAAAGAACGCAAAGTAATTTTGAAGGGTAACGCCAAAGCATGGCAGGACACTAATCTGGTCAGCGGAAATACCATCATTTATTATCTTGACGAAGGACGATCTGAAGTAGTCGGCAGCAGGCCGTCAGCAACAGTTAGTGGAACTACCGATGAAAAGAAAAAATCAGGCCGGGTGAGAGCGACCCTTACTCCGCAATAAGTTATGTTTTTTTTATTGAAAATCTTTATTCCTGGTGAACCGTTACAAATATGGCACAGCTGAAAACCGATAAAATTGTCAAACGTTACCGCTATCGTACAGTCGTTGACGGCGTAAGCCTCCAGGTTAACACCGGTGCTGTTGTCGGGTTGCTCGGCCCAAATGGTGCAGGTAAAACAACCTCCTTTTATTCCATCGCCGGTTTTATTCGTCCCGACGAGGGACGTGTGCTACTGAATGGCGAAGAGATAACAAAACTGCCCATTCACAAACGTGCCCAAAAAGGTATTTCCTACCTTGCTCAGGAACCATCGGTTTTCAAGAAACTCACAGTGGAAGAAAATGTTCGTATTGTTCTGGAACCTCTAGGGCTTGCTAAAAACGAAATCACCAACCGAATTGACCTGCTTTTGGATGATCTCAAGATCGGTTATTTACGAGATAACAAAGGGCATGCCCTGTCGGGTGGCGAACGCAGGCGGGTTGAAATCATGCGCGCTCTTGCCACCAGGCCTAGTTTTATTTTACTTGATGAGCCCTTTGCCGGCATCGATCCACTGGCTGTGGCTGATCTACAGAAATTAATCAGAGGCCTGAAAGGGAAGGGTATTGGAGTTCTGATCTCAGATCATAATGTGAGAGAAACACTTCAGGTTTGTGACTTTGCCTACATCATGAATGCAGGCAAAATTATAACCAGTGGTGTTGCAGATGATATTATTGAGAGTGAAGTAGCTCGAAAAATGTATCTTGGCGAAAATTTCAGCATGTAGGAATCAGAAGACAGAATAGTTTGGCGTCACAGGCGCAAAGAAATACAAAAAAATTACTCCATATTACGTATCTGAACATGGCCCTGGAACTAAGACAACAGCTTAAGCTAACCCAAAAACTGGTAATGACACCACAGTTGCGTCTTGCCATTAAACTGCTGCAAATGAATCGACTGGAGCTAGGCGATGCCCTCCAGGCAGAGATCGAGCAAAACCCCGGCCTCGAAGAAGATACAAGTATACTGGAGAGAAGAGAAAATACGCAGAGTCTCTCCTCAACCGTTGAACACAAGGCGGAACAGCAGAAAGAGCAGGATCACACCGACCAGGTAAGAGCCGAAGACACCATTCCCGAAACAAACTGGGAAGATTACGCCAATACCTTTGATTCCAACGTCTCTTTTTCCCGCGAAACCCCTCCTGCTGATGCACCGAGTCAATTCGATTTCATTTCAGAAAAACCCGGCCTTCTTGCGCATATACAATGGCAGCTTGCCCACGCTGAACTGGATCCTGATGAATGGGACACAGCTCTTTTTATTGCCGGTAATCTCAATCGATACGGTTTTCTGGAATGTACTCTCGAAGAAGTCATGGAAGCCACAACGTGTGACCATGATTCAGCAGAATACCTGCTCGAAGTCATTCAGGATCTTGATCCCCCCGGTATTGCAGCAAGAGACGTTAGTGAATCACTTTTTCTTCAGCTTGAACGTATGAATATGGCAGATTCCCTTGCCGCTGAAATTGTGAAAAACAACCTTAATCTCATGCAGACCCGCAACTACACGGCAATCTGCCAGGCAACAGGTCACAAGCGGAATGAAGTTATCAAGGCCATAGAATTTATTACTCAGGAGCTCACCCCCTTTCCAGGCTTGCCATACAGCAATGAGGCCATCAACTACGTTGTGCCAGACGTCTATGTACGGAAAATTGATGGAGAATATGTTATCCATCTCAATGAAGACGATCTTCCCAATTTGAAACTCTCTTCCCAGCTGCAGGATTTACTGCAAGACGGAGAAAGTTCGATGGAGAAGCAGTCAAAACGATATATCAAAGAAAAACTTAAAGATGCTGGATGGTTTATTAAATCCCTGCACCAGCGACAACGGACAATTTTTAAGGTCATGGAAAGCATCCTTAAGTTCCAGCACGACTTTTTTGAGCATGGCCCAACCAGGCTGAAACCTCTTATTCTGCGAGATGTTGCAGAAGATATAGAGATGCACGAATCCACCATCAGCCGGGTAACCTCAAATAAATATGTACACACCCCCATTGGAATTTATGAGCTGAAATACTTCTTCTCCACTGCCATTCCAAGACAGGGCCAGGAAGCACTGGCCGCGGAATCTATCCGGGAACGTATCCGAAAGATGATTCAGGAAGAAGATCCCTATAAACCTCTCAGTGACAATTCCATCTCACTAAAACTTGGGGAAAGAAATATCAAAGTTGCCCGCCGTACGGTTGCCAAATACAGAGAGCAGTTAAAAATCCTTCCGGTAAAACACCGCCGTAAACCACGATAAACAACAGCCCTGCCTTTTTAAAAGGATACACACATGGCAAAAACAGGTCACTACATACTGGTTTATGACATAAGCAATAACAAGGAACGCTCCAAAACCAGTAAAGTACTTGAGGGTTTTGGTAAACGGGTACAGGAAAGCGTTTTTGAATGTTCTCTCACAACCGGAACAAAAAAAAGGCTTGAGAAAAAACTTGAGCGACTTGATATTAAATCAGGTTTCATTCTGTGTTACCGTCTCAACAAAAGTGCCAAAAAGTCAACATTCGGAAATGCTCCTCCTGACATATCCGCACCGGAACCACATTCCTTCATTGTCTGATCGGGCACAGATTACGACCAGACAGAACCAGGTGATTGTGCCCAATGAACTCATCAATCTTTTCTCCACTGTATGAACTACGCTGGCAGCAGGTAACCGTTGTTTTACAAAACAGGGTCAACATATACGGCAGTGAACATCCTCTTTGTATTTTTAATGGTATTTTCAAAGCAGCCTGTCATGGCAATAGAGGAGTAAAAAAGTTCTTCTTCCGCCCCCTGGACACCACTTTACCAAACCGCATCCACAAAAAAGAAATATACCGGCTAGTTATTACCTTTCCCCGCGCCTCACCACAGGATTGTCTCACCTTTCTCAACACTCTTGAACAGAGTATCTATAATTTTACTATTGTGGAAACCGGAAGCCCGACCACCGGCAGCCTTGATATTCTGGAGCAGCAACATAACTCCCGGGAGTGGGATGAAGAGATCTGTCTTGATTTCCTTACCCCTGTATCTTTCACCCCAAAGGGCAGGAAACGGAAATGGCTGATCGACCGGGACAGTTTTTTTGATCGCTTCACGGGAAGACTTCGCCATTTTTATGATATCACCTTGCCTGAGATTCATAAACTCTGGCAGGATATCCGTCTTCTGCCCTACTACTGGGAACCATTTTTCAGAACCCACAAACCAAAAAGCAATAGAGGGATAAAACATCTGAATGGTGCTGTGGGGCCGCTCTACCTGAAAGGATCAATTCAGGAAATCGCGCCCCTGCTGCTTCTCTGCCAGGAAATCGGCTGCGGCCGCAATGGTGCATTTGGTCAGGGCGGTTATTGCATCAAACCATCCCGTCAATTTTTCGACAAAAAACTCCATGATTTCAGTCTTCTCCAGGCAACTGTTGCCGATGCTGAAAAAAAGAGTGATCTTGCCGATACCCTTGCAGCAACCTATCTGGATATCCCGGCTGCCCTGAAAGAATTACACAGCTCACTCCTTAACGATACGTATACACCGGAAGCTGCTCCCGGATTTTACGTGGATAAAAGCGGAAGCGGTCAACGCCTGATTGCAACGCTGTCCGTGCAGGACAATCTGGTACATAAGTTTCTCCATCGTATCCTTGGCCGTGTGCTGGATCGAATGTACGAAGAGGCCTCGGTGGGATTCCGGCCGGGCCGCTCCCGGGAAGATGCCGCAAAAATGATCCGGGAAGCAAGCAGTGAAGGTTTCCAATATGCTCTTGAATCTGATATTGAAGCCTTTTTTGATCAGATAGACTGGGATATCATGTTACAGAAAATCAGTGACTTCATTCCCAAAAATGACCTCTGTACTCTGGAGCTTCTGCAAAAGGCCGTCACCCATCCTCTCACAATAAAAGGTAAAACGGTTCCAAGAAAGAAAGGTCTGCTTCAGGGAAGCTCACTGTCGCCCCTGCTTGCCAACCTCTATCTGGATTCATTTGATGAAGAAATGGCTGCCCGTGGTTTTCGTCTTATCCGGTACGGGGATGACTTTCTGGTCATGACCCGCAACGACGAGGAGGCGTGTCATGCCCTTGCCGCCACAAAAGAAATTCTGGCACTCCTGAAACTGAATTTGAAAGATGACAAAACCGGGTTTTCCTCTGTAAATGCCGGATTTTCCTTCCTTGGCCTGACTTTCGATGCCGAACTGAGTGAAGAGTTTGTTGCTGCCCCGTCCCTTGGCAAAACACTGTTTATTAAGGAGCAGTATATCTTTGTCGGCATTGACACTGATTCTGTAATAGTCCGGAAAAACAAACTCCTGCTGGCAAGATTTCCCATCAGGAGGATACGGGAGATTGTTATTCTGGGAAACAGTACCATTTCCGCAAGACTGATTCAAAAATGTGCGACGGAGCATATCCCCATTTCATTCTGCTCCAGAAGCGGATATTACTATTCCAGCCTGCGTCCCGATTCAAAGTACCATTTCTCCCGCAGCGCAGCACATGGAAAAAGCCATAGTGACACCGATAAAGAAGAGGCCAGAACCATTGCAGCCCGTATCGTTACTGCCAAGCTCCATAATTACCTGGCCTGGATTAAAGGGCGCTGGCCAGTTGAAAGCAGGCAGATGGCCATGGATATAGAGAACCTGATGGTCTCTTTATCCAAGGCCGATTCCGTTGAAAAAATCCGGGGCTATGAAGGTGCGGCAGCAAAATTGACTTTTCCTTTTATCAATCATCTTTGCAAAGACCCGATATTCCATTGCAAAGGACGGAAAAAGCGACAACGTCATGACAGGTATAACAGTTTGCTCGATTTTGCCTACAGTATGCTATTCAACAGGTTAAATGTCCTTCTTCGTAACCGGGGGCTGAATCCATATCTTGGTTTTCTCCATAGTCATCGGGAAAATTTTGAATCCCTGGTTTGTGATCTGCAGGAACCATTCCGCTGCCGGATAGACCGCTTTGTAGTAAAAACCATTAACCGGGATGTTATCAAAGCAGACGATTTTATCAGCACCGATCATTGGCAACTCAATATGACGGGCGAAGCGGTAGGACGTTTTATGGAGTCTTTTGAAAGAGAGATGGATGTGCGCCTTGCCGGTGATGATGGAACTTTTAAACAGCTTTTAATCGCCGAGGTAGGCTCAGTTCAAAACTGGGTAGACATGGCGAGAAACTCAGATTTTACTATGCACGATAGATAATGCGGAACGATAACAATTGAAAAAAACCGTACCCATTCGGCGTGTTGTCGTTAAGGCATATTATTTCAAAAAGCACGCAAAGAGATTATCAAAGAGGTTTGAGAAAATGGCCTTGTAACATTTGAAAAAGAAAGGTATTTTGAGGGCAAGACTCAGAAGAGAGTTCCGATCTGGATCGGGTTGTGACTTATTCCGCTATCCCTGTAATCACCGAAATATCTCAGAAGAGAGTTCCGATCTGGATCGGGTTGTGACGATACTAACTACCCTGTTACACTTCCAATCAACCTGTGGGAAATAATTTAACAACAGGTATTGTTGAGATTACATTGTAATTACAAAACTATTCACCTGTACCCAGGAATGCCTCAAGTTACCTATTTCAAAGGTGGTTTTATGCGAGTGTCTATAATAAAGATTGGCAATTCCCGGGGGGCGTTTACCCAAACAAATACTTGAACAATGCGGGTTTCATGACGAAGTTGAACTTGAAATTCACAATCAGGAATTAATTATAAAAGCATCGGCTGCTCCTCGCGCCAGTTGGGAAAAGGCTTTTAAGGCAGTGGCCGCAATCGGTGATGACAATCTATTTGATCCCTTGGTGTCAACGCAGTGGGATGAATGAGATTGGGAATGGAAGTAAAAAGATATGATGTTTGCCTGGGAGGCTGTCCGAGAATGCCCTTTTGCCCAAACTCGTCAGAATTGTCAAAAAATAATTCTCGCAATATC
>DQVD01000407.1 GCA_015661935.1 Desulfocapsa sulfexigens
TATATGTATAATAAAACCCTGAAAATACACTTTGTGGGAATAGGCGGCATCGGCATGAGCGGGATCGCAGAACTTCTCCTTAATTTAGGTTACGAAGTGTCCGGCTCTGATTTGAACGACTCCCTAACCACAAGAAAATTACAGGCAATAGGTGGTGTTATACGCAAGGGGCATGATGGAAGATGGGTAAGAAATGCCGATGTTGTTGTTACGTCCTCTGCTATTAAAACAGATAATCCTGAGGTCGTGACAGCGCTTTCAGCAGGAATTCCTGTTATTAAACGGGCAGAGATGCTGGCTGAACTGATGCGTCTCGCAAAATATGGAATTGCAATTGCCGGCAGCCATGGCAAAACCTCCACCACCTCCATGGTAAGCTGGATGATGGCGGAAGCGCGACTTGATCCTACTATTGTTGTTGGCGGGAAGGTCGATAGTCTTGGCGGAAATGCAAAACTGGGGAAAGGTGACTTTCTTGTTGCTGAAGCTGATGAGAGTGATGGCTCTTTTTTGAAACTTTCACCGGTTTTAGAGGTGGTCACTAATATTGATCTGGAACATATGGATTATTACGATGATATCGACCATATCAAGACCACATTCCTTGAGTTTATTGATAGGATTCCTTTTTATGGAGCCGTAATTCTCTGTCTTGATGATCCTAATGTTGCAGATATCCTGCCTCGAATACAAAAAAGAAAGCTGACCTATGGATTAACTGCTCAGGCGGATTTGTATGCAGAACATCTTGAGACTGAGGATGGAAGAGTTAAATTTACAGTAAGTTACAGGGGAGAGCTTCTTGGTGAAGTCAATCTTTCCCTTCCCGGAAAACATAATGTCTATAATGCATTGGCTACTATTTTAGTGGGACTTGAACTTGAAATTCCTTTTAGAACCATCAGAACTGCACTGTATACTTTTCAGGGTGTGCAGAGGCGTATGCAATTCAAGGGAGAGGGTAAAGGTATTACGGTTATGGATGACTACGGGCATCATCCAACGGAAATTCGGGCAACATTGTCCGCCATAAAAGAGGGATGGCCGGATAAGAGACTGGTGGTGCTCTTTCAACCGCATAGATACTCAAGAACCCTGGCCTTGATTTCTGAATTTAAAACCTGTTTTCATCATGCCGATTATCTTGTTATGACAGAGATCTATGCAGCAAGTGAACAGCCTGATGGCAGGATTTCAGGAGAAATCCTGCTCGATGAGGTGAAGA
This sequence comes from Desulfocapsa sulfexigens, assembly GCA_015661935.1. Classification (GTDB taxonomy): domain Bacteria; phylum Desulfobacterota; class Desulfobulbia; order Desulfobulbales; family Desulfocapsaceae; genus Desulfocapsa; species Desulfocapsa sulfexigens_A. The sequence continues at coordinate 1,226 of DQVD01000407.1, forward strand.
AATACGGGCAACGGAATACCGGTTTTGTTTCTTCTGTTGCGGATCTTGCCGAAGCTCTTTTGCCGGAACTTCAAGAAGGAGATCTGGTCTTGACACTTGGAGCTGGAAATATAGTACAGGCTGGTGAAGATCTTGTTAAACTTTTGTAAGCGTTCACCAGCACCTTATTTTCGTTCGTTTGTGCCTGCTCACATATAACTGCATATGGTACGCAGTCCCAAACGGACGAGAATGAGGACCGGTAAACGCTTACTGAGGTACTGGAAAACGCCTACCGTGCCAGCTTTACTGCAAATTATGATGTCTGGTGAACGGTTACCAAACTTTTAAAGGTTAAATAACAAAAAAACAACCAATGGAGAAACGACTAAAAGAGAGACTGGAAGAACTTGCTGAAAACCCGGTACAATGGGGATGTCGGCTTGCACCTTTTACCTCTTTTGGTATTGGTGGTCCTGCCGATGCTCTTGTGCAGGTGGAAAGTGGTGAAGAGTTAAGTAACCTTCTGGAATTTTTTATGGATAACTCCATTGCCTGGAGATTTATTGGTCGTGGAAGTAATCTTCTTGTGGCAGATAGTGGTTTTTCAGGTGTTGTTCTTCTGTTTGGAAAAACGCTATCTCAGATTGAGCTTTTAAGTGACCCGGAAGCCGTTGATATTCGTGTTCGGGTAGGGGCTGGATGCAGCCTGGCAAAGCTTCTGAACTGGTGTACCGAAAACAGTTATTCAGGGCTTGAGTTTGCCGCGGGAATTCCCGGCTCCTTAGGCGGGGCAGTTGTTATGAATGCTGGTGCCTGGGGGGGAGAGATGGCTGACATTCTTAGCTCAATAAAGGTTCTATCGCTGCATTCAGGTGTCGAACATCTGGCACGTAAGAAACTTGATTTTCGTTATAGACTATGGGGAAATCAGGGAAGTGGTGAACGTAAACGAATAGTACTTTCAGCAGATATTTGTTTGAAGCCCGGAAATAAAGAGGCCATACAAGAAGAATGTCGGGAATATCTGACACAACGCAAGCTAAAGCAACCCAAGGTGACAAAAAATGGAGGTTCTTTCTTTAAAAATCCTGAAGGAGACTCTGCTGGCCGTTTGATTGAAGCTTCCGGGCTGAAGGGCACACGCCGCGGAGGAGCCATGGTTTCACCGGTTCATGCAAATTTTCTTGTGAATACTGGTAATGCCACGGCCAACGATGTTTGTAAGCTTATGGATATTGTGATCAGGCAGGTAAAAAAAGATAGCGGGGTTCAACTTTTTCCGGAAGTACATTTTCTCTAACCGGGTAGGGTAATCATGAAAAACAGAACATTGCTTGAGAAAATAAGAGCCTTTTTTGGGAGGAAAGATAAAACCGGAAGGTCATCTTCACCTTTGACACAAAAGTTTTCGAATACGAAATCGTATAAAAGCAGTCACTCCGGGTCGGGAACCAGAAAAAAAAGCTTTCTGGAAAAATGGCGAACAAAGAGAGGAGAGCGTCTTCAGCAAAAATCAATTTTCCCGATGGGAAGAAATACGGATACATTGAATCGAGCTCCTTTTAAAGCTTTTCTGCTCATTGGAGTAATATTGACAGGAGCATATCTGTTTGTGACAGGTCCCTTGCAGTCTTTTTACGGGAATTTGCAAACTTTCCGTATACATGAAATTGAAATAAGCGGGTGTGTAATGACAACTCCTGCTGCTCTAAGAAAATTTGCAGATATTTCCTATGAGATGAATATGCTCACCATTGATCCGAGTGCTATACAAAAGCGTCTTGAGAAACACCCCTGGGTGGCGGGGGCAACTCTTCGACGAATATGGCCCGACAGGATCAATATTGTCATCAATGAACATCGTCCCAATGCTCTGATTGTACAGGAGGGCAAGGATGGCTTTGAGTATTTTGATCGCAAGGGGAACGTGTTTGCAACAGTGATTCCCGGACAGGAAATAGATTATCCGGTTATAACCGGGCTGGATGAATTTGACACGAAAGCAGAGCGGAGAAAGTTATTGGATGCGGCAACTTCATTTTTGAGTTTGGCTGCACGGAATAATCCAAATTTACCTGCTCAAAATATTTCAGAAATTCATTTTAGCAGTGATGGCGAATTGATTCTGTATCTGGTTGAGCATCCTTTTCCAATATATTTTGGCAAGGGTGAGATTAAACGAAAATATTTTCAGTTACGTAAAGTTCTGGAAGTTTTGTACAGGAAAAAAAAGGGTATATCCATGATTGATAAGGTGGCGTATATCCGAATGGATTATCAGAAAAATAAAGTTTTGGTAGCGAACAATCAGGCAGGGTAAAAAGCATGGGCGATATGGAAGATATAAAGTCAATTGAGGCAATTGAGATTGACCAGCATGATGAGGTGGGGGAGGAACATGAACCGGGTGAACTTGTAGTTGGTCTGGATATCGGTACTACTAAAATCTGTTGTGTGGTTGGTGAAGTTTTTGAAGATGGAATTGATATTGTCGGTATTGGAACTGCTCCCTCAGTTGGCTTGAAAAAAGGGGTGGTGGTGAATATTGAATCCACTGTGAAATCTATCCGTCAGGCTGTAAAACGGGCGGAATCATCTGCCGAATGCGATCTTCGTACCGTTTATGTGGGAATTGCAGGGAATCATATCAAGGGATTTAACAGCCCCGGGATCCTGGCCATAAATGGAAAGGAAATCAGGGAAAGTGATATTGAGGATGTAATTGTTGCAGCTCGTACTGTGAAGATTTCAGAAAATCAACAGATTCTCCATGTTCTGCCTCAGGAATATATGGTTGATGATCACACCGGGATTCAAAACCCATTGGGAATGACAGGGGTTAGATTAGTAACCAATGTTCACATTGTTACAGCAGATATGGCAGCTGTTCATAATCTCTATACCTGTTGCGATAAAGCAGGGCTTGAAGTAGCGGACATGGTTCTTGAATCCATTGCATCAGCTCACGCGACACTGTCTCCGGATGAAATGGAACTGGGTGTTGTGTTGCTTGACATCGGTGGCGGCACCACGGATCTTGCAGTGTTTTGTGATGGCACCATTCGTCATACCTGTGAGATCGGGCTTGGCGGTCACAATCTTACCAACGATCTCTCTGTTGGTTTGCGCACACCACTACAGGATGCTGAACGCCTGAAGGAAGATTTTGGCTGTGCCATTTCTTCGGTGGTAAAACCAAATCATGTTGTGGATGTCCCAACTGTTGGTGATCGGGAACCTCGAAAGGTGACGCAAAAGGTGCTGGTTGATATTTTACAGGCAAGGATGGTTGAGATTCTGGAAATGGTAAATCAGGATCTGATTAATTGCGGATTAAAGAACAAGATCAACGGTGGCATTGTTCTGACTGGTGGAACAGCGCTTCTTGCCAATCTTGCAGATCTTGCCGAGCAGATTTTTGATTTGCCGGTTCGTATCGGATATCCGGTGCAGATAGGCGGTAAGGTGGAGGAAGTCCATACTCCACGCTGTACAACAGGGGTAGGACTTGTAATGTATGGGCGCCAACATCAGGCCGACAGTCGTTACAGTGACAGTTCCATGGTTGACAGGATGAAAGACTGGCTTAGAAAAATAATGTGATTTTTATGATTTTTGCAAAAAGATGTTTCAGTGACAGGCGGTAAATGCTATAATGTATATGCTTAAAATTTCTGGAGATGAAGCAATTAAATGCTTCATTTCTTGTGAACGTGGGAGAGAATATGCCGTTTAGAATGGCGGAAACAGAAGGTGTTGCAGTTGTTAAGGTTATTGGTGTAGGTGGCGGTGGCGGAAACGCCATTAATACCATGGTTGCAGATCGCCTGCAGGGTGTTGAATTTATAACAGCCAACACAGATAAACAGGCACTCGAGCAATCCTGTGCCGATGTGTGTTTACAGATTGGTCCCGGTATCACCAAAGGACTGGGCGCAGGAGCTGATCCTGAAATCGGTGAACAGGCTGCCGGTGAATCCATCGATGAACTGACCGACAGTCTCAAGGGTGCAGATATGGTTTTTGTAGCTGCAGGACTTGGTGGTGGAACCGGTACTGGTGCGGCGCCTGTTGTGGCAAAAGCCGCTAAAGAGTTAGGCGCGTTAACCGTGGCCGTTGTTACAAAACCCTTTCATTTTGAGGGTAAGTCTCGCATGCGTAATGCTGAAAAAGGCTGGGCTGAATTGCGCAAGTATGCCGATACAATTATCACTGTTCCCAATGATCGTCTGCTTTCTCTTATGCAGAAGAATTCCAGGCTTTCCGACATGCTCAGTATGGCAGATAAGGTCTTGTTGCAGGCAGTAAAAGGAATTACCGATCTTATTAATGTTCCAGGGCTTATGAATGCTGATTTTGCTGATCTGCGTACTGTCATGCGTGAGGTTGGCCCTGCTATCATGGGATCCGGTTTTGCTGTTGGTGAAAATCGCGCGACAGAAGCAGCCAATCGGGCCATTGATAACCAACTTCTCGAAGATGTGGGGATTGACGGAGCACGCGGATTGCTTATTAATGTTTCTGCCTCGGAAGAGTCCTTCACACTTGCTGAATTTATGGAAGCATCTGCTCTTATCCAGGATAAGGTAGATGAGGAAGCTAAAGTAGTTATTGGCGCGCTGTACGATGAAGCCCTTGGTGATGAGTTGCACGTAACTGTTATTGCCACTGGAGTTGGTGAGTCGGTTCCTGAGAAAAAAAATCTTGTTAATATAACAGCCCCTGCAAATAAGGCTCCGCAACAGGAAGAGACCGAAGAAGTGCGTAAAGTCAATCTGACTCCCGCTGCTCCTAACCGGCCTTCAGGAAATGCTATTTTTCCTTCATCTAATTTTAATACCGGATTTGATAATCACGGTATTTCCTCAGGGGATAAGGTTCAGTCCGGTACGGATACGAAACCCTGGAATGAAGATTATATGGAAACACCAACGTATCTCAGGAAAAAGGCCAACTAACCCATTTGCCTGGAAGGAAAAAGAAAAAGAAAGGTGGTGAAGGTCCAGGTTTACTGGATCAGGAAAGTGGAACCCGCCTTAAAAAATGGAAGGGGCGACTTCCGGTTGCCCTTCTTTATCCCAATAAATACGCAGTAGGTGTCTCAAGTCTGGGGTTTCAGTTGGTTTACTCCATGCTGAATGATTTTGAGCATCTGGTATGCGAACGTTTTTTTCTGCCGGAGGATTCCCGCTCGCCTTTGCGATCCTTTGAATCAGGCAGGCTTCTCACTGATTTTCCTCTCATATTTTACTCCATAAGTTTTGAACATGATTATGTGAACCTTGCCCGTTTATTTTTAGGAGGAAGGGTCACACTTTTTGCTGAGGATCGCCACGATGATCTGATTACTCCCGCAAATCCTCTGGTGATTGGGGGAGGGGTTGCAACATTTATGAATCCTGAACCTTTGGCTCCATTTAGTGATATGTTCCTTCTTGGAGAAGCAGAGGGGATCCTGCCTTCTCTTCTGACACTTTTAAGCAAACAGCTTGGAAGTCTCCCACGTTCCGAACTCCTGTTTCGTATTCAGAAAAAAATAGCAGGTGCCTATGTACCAGATTTGCATATACCGGTTTATGATGACAAAACAGGAAGGCTTTGTGCTTCCATTCCTGCGGAAGGAATAGAGGCCAGGGTAAGGAAACACACCATAAACAAAGAAAGTGTTTCAAAGGCCGCCCACTCACAACTCCTCAGTCCGGCAGCTGAGTTTTCAAACCTGTATGTCACTGAACTTGGAAGAGGATGTTCCAGAGGCTGCAGGTTTTGTGCCGCAGGATTTATCTATCGTCCCCCAAGGCTCTGGGACACAGATGCTGTTGTTGAAGGAATTGCAGAACGGAGTGAAAAGGTAAAACGTATAGGCTTGTTAGGCATGGAAATGGCGCATAAAGAGGAGTTGGAAACTCTTTCTTCCCACCTTCTTGAGAGTGGCTGTTCTCTCTCATTTTCATCTCTTAGAGCCGATCGTATTTCAGGGCCGCTTCTGGAACTTCTTGGCAATAGTGGACTGAAAAGTGTAGCCATTGCACCCGATGGAGCCTCAGAACGCTTGCGACGGGTGATTAACAAAAATTTGACCGAAGAAGATATCTTACTCGCCGCCGAACGCCTTGTGGGAGTGGGATTGTATAAATTAAAGCTCTACCTTATGGTTGGGCTTCCCACCGAGACCTTTGATGATTTACAGGAAATGCTCGATCTGATAAAGAAAATCAGGGAGTGTATGCTGCCGGTTGGCCGGGCCAGGGGAAGGCTTTGTGAAATAACTCTTTCCGTGAACTGTTTTGCCCCTAAACCCTGGACACCTTTTCAGTTTCATCCTTTTGGCGGGGAGGAAATCCAAAGCCATGAAGAAGGATCCCCTGCCGGCGTCATAAAGTCGTTAAAAGCAAAGATCTCCTATTTAAAGAAGGGGCTTCGCAATGAGGCAAATATCCGTTTAAACCATGATAAACCCGAGAATGTTCTTTTTCAGGCAGTTCTGGCAAGAGGTGACAGGCGTCTGGCTCCAGTGCTTGCCCGGATGGCACATGATGGAATCCCCTGGAAACAGGCAATGCGCAAAGAAAATCTGACACCTGAATTTTACGCGGTTTATCAATATGGACAGGATGATTATTTTCCATGGAATATAGTGGATCATTCCATCAGGCAGGAGTATCTTTGGGACGATTATCAGAAGAGTTTTCCTGCTAAAACAACTGTTCCTTGTGACACAAGAGTCTGCAGACGTTGCGGAGTGTGTGGTGACTAAGAAAGACGAACATTTTTCAAAGATAGATGACCCGGAGCAGCTTGAAAGTCTTCGAGCCGGACTCATGCCTTTTCAGCTGGTTAAGTATTTTTCTTTTACCAGCCTTGGTGTTATTCTGATTTTCACTCTTTTCCTCTCCTGGCTTACTTCCAATAATGCCCGAAACGTTATGCTTGACCAGAGTGAGGCGTACTCACTTCTTCTTGCAGAAAACCTTAACCAACAGGTATTCAGAGGCTTTGTGCTCCCCACAGTTGTGCGCTACGGGAAAATTGCTCTGTCCAATCCTGAGCAGTTTGAGAGGCTTGACAGGATTATCCGCAACGCTACCGCCAGTTTGAAGATGGAGGGAGTGAACATATATGATTCGAATGTCAATATCATTTCCTATTCCACCAATGATGCGCAGGTTGGAAAAGAGAATATGGGTGGTCTGGAATATGAAAAGGCATTAACTGGAAATTCAAATTCTAAAATAATTTCAAGTGGTACAATTTTAAGTCTGCTTCCAGGGACTAAGTCCGTAAGTTGCCGTTTGAAAACCTTCATTCCCTTTCGTCAGGTACGGGACGATGCCAGTGTAGGAGGGCAGATCATGGGGGTTATAGAAATAACTCAGGATCTTTCCAGGGAATATGAGGCTATTGTCCGACTGCAATGGCGTATTATTCTGGTTTCTTCCATTGTTATGGCAATTCTTTTTCTAGTTTTACTGACCATCGTCAGTCGAGCCGGAAAAATCATGGAAAAGAGAGCCCGGGAACGCATCAGATTGGAACAAAAACTCAGTAATGCCCAACGATTGGCGCATCTTGGTACCATGGTGGCAACGGTATCGCATGAAATAAAAAGTCCATTGGGGATTGTACGTTCCACTGCTGAAATCCTTGTGAAAAGAATTAAAAAA
>DQVD01000329.1 GCA_015661935.1 Desulfocapsa sulfexigens
ATTGGCTTTAAGGGCGGGAAGGGGGTTGCTACGGCCCTTGGTGTTTTTCTCTTTTTTTCACCCTGGTCCATTGCCATTGGTCTCACGGTTTTTGTGGTGGTGGTAGGAATCTCCGGTTTTGTCTCTGCCGGGTCGCTTGCAGCTTCCGGCATGATTCCTTTTTTTATCCTGTTGTTCGGCGGCAGTTCTTCAACGTTTCTCTGCAGTGCTGTGATTGCAATCCTGATCTGGATCAAGCACAGCTCTAATATTGGCAGATTACGAAGAGGTGAAGAGACTGGCTGGAAGAAAAAGGATTCAGCATGACGACCAAATCGGGTTGGAAGGATATCTTTGAGGCCAAGGAACTTTTGGGTCTGGGAGATCGTGCCACTTTAGGCGAGATAAAGCGCAGCTATCGTAATAAATGCAAAGCTAACCATCCTGATATTGTGGGGGATGACAGGGCAAAAGGTGATTTGATGCGCAAGCTGACCAGATCTTATGATGTGCTTATGAATCATTCCAACCAGTTTAAGATCCCGCTTGTTCCACTGGACGGTGAAGAACTTGATCCAGATGACTGGTGGATGGACAGGTTTGGACAGGATCCTCTTTGGGGAAAGGGAAAGAAGAGAGCATAGGGGCTGTCCCAGGTTCTTTTCAGAATCCAGGACAGCCGTTAATACTTACCCTGTTCAGGAAGAAAGGCAGTTCACTGGATAAGAGCCTTATCAGAAAATTTCTTTGAAAAAAACAAGAAATTGTTCTGTAAGGCACTAAATCAATCAATCTCCCATAGTTCCACTATCTTTTACACTAGTGTTTTCCGGTCGTTGCAATTCCAATAAATAAAGCAAAAAAAGATTCTTCATATATTCTCCCAAAATAAATGAAGCAGTACCTTGCTGCCATTTAAAAATTTTATTTACCATAAAGCAGGGCTTTATTTCTATCTGCAGTATGGTTTTTTTTGATGTTGATGGTTCTTTTTTGAGAAATATTCTTGACATGATTTACTTAGTGTGGCTAGTATTTAGTTACACTAAGTAAATTAAGGTTGAAACTAAATCACTATGTTAAATGACAAAAAAGTCGATCAGGCTCGATTTATAGCAAGAGTCGGTCGAAAACTGAAAAATCATATTTTTTCTATCCAGTCCGGTTTGCAAAATGGACGTGCCTCCTGTCAGGGGGAGGAACTTTCCATGGCCCAGGTTCAGGTGCTGATGACTCTGCAAAGTTGTGGTGGAAGTACTATCTCTCGTCTTGCAGAACAGTTAAAAGTCTCTCCACCGTCAGCATCTACAATGGTTGATCGTCTGGAAGACAAAGGGTTTCTGTATCGTGAACGAAGTACTGAGGATCGGAGAAAAGTAGTAGTTCGCCTTTCAAAGCAGGCTGCAGCACAGGCAGAACAAATGGAAGCTGCGGTTCTGGCTGCATTTCTCGATTTGGTGGAAAAGGTCGGGCCGGAGACCGCCCAAAAGTGGTGTGAAGTACTCGAACGTGTGGAACAGGTATTAGCAAAACAGGAATAAGTAGATGACTATGAGTGAACAGCAGGACAAAAAAAGCATGGGGGCAACCATAATAATTCGAGTTGTTGCCTGTTTTTTAATTTTATTGATTGGATTTGGCGGGTTTACGTTTTTACAAGGCAAAAAAAAAGCCCCTTCCCACGCAACCCAAGTGGAGCGACCGCTTAAGGTGGTGGCAGAAGCTGTCATTTTTAAGAATATTCCTGTGCTGATCGAAGCTCATGGAGAACTTCGTTCCATCCGTATGGTGGAAATTGCAGCAGAAGTTGCAGGCAGTGTTGTTGAGGTACATCCCAGATTGCAGACGGGGGAGGTGATAGCGCGTGGCGAACTGCTTTTTGCAATAGATGACCGGGAGTACCGTAGTGAATATGAGTCCAACAAGGCACGCCTTGTCATTTTAAAACGGGATAAAGAGATAACCGCGAAAGAACTGGCACGTGTTCGGACTCTTTTTGAAAAGAACAAAGTGGGAACCCGGGCTGGAGTGGAAAAGGCTGAAAAAGCAGCCAATAGTTCTGCGGATAGACTGGCTCAACTTCAACAGGCCATGATTCGTGCTGAGATTAAGCTGGAACGTTGTAAAGTGTTTGCTCCTTTTACCTGTCGGATTACCACCAAAAATATTGAAAAAGGCCAGTATGTGGCGCCCGGGAAGATTGTTCTTGGGCTTGCCGATGATTCAGTACTTGAACTTGAAGTACCCCTTGACAGCCATGATGCCTCCCGGTGGCTGCAGTTTGTAAATAATCAGAGTCATGAATCTGCTGGTTCCGGTGCCTGGTTTGCCGCTGTGAAACCGGTACAGTGTGAGGTTTTCTGGACTGAAAATGCAACTAACAGGGCTACGGGTATTTTGAATAGAATCAGTTCCTTTGATAAAAAGACCCGGACTGTAAAAGTAGTCCTGCAGATAGATTCCAAACAGTTTGCGGGACATAATAGATCCATGCCACTTGTGTCAGGAATGTTTTGCCGGGTGGCAATTCCGGGTAAACCCATGAACCGGGTGGTGGAGCTGCCACGCCGGGCAGTGAGTTTTGAAAATACAGTTTATGTTGTACGTGACAAACGTCTGGAGACTGTTCCGGTGCAGGTGGTCAGAGTTCAGGATAATAAGACATATATCAGTAACGGGCTTAGGCAGGGTGATATGGTGATCACCACTCGTCTTGTTAATCCCCTGGAACGTAG
>DQVD01000354.1 GCA_015661935.1 Desulfocapsa sulfexigens
TTCCGCACTCCATCAATCATTTTAGTTACTATATCATGCTCTCTACCACTAAAACCAACATGCACCAACTCATCAAGCTCTTCTATCATGTTCTTGGCCTGAGTACTGATCTCCATTGTCCCTTCGAGGAGTTCATCAAGCCCTGCCTTTATTGCTTCCGGAACTATCATGTCCCGATTGCTCATAATCTGGCTGATCGTTTCAACACCGTCAGCAAGAGCGTCCTGTTCATGGATCAGGCTGAGAAGATCTTTGCGATCAACAGAGAGTAATAAGGATTTAGGCATATTGTGCCGATAGGTGGATTTTATCCTGTCTGCCTCAGTTTCCAGATTCCCAATCTGTTCAGCCAGATCAGCAACTTCTTTTTGGTCTTTCCTGTAGAGTGCATCAAACAGGGCAGGCAACAGCATAACGCAGGAAAAAACGACCCGCACGTGTTCCTGAATCGGCTTAAACGGTGACTTCCGAAGTAAGCCTGCTAATGGGTTTGTTGACATAGCTACCATACTTTTTTTCTCCCTCTCGTAAGAACTTCTGTAGACAAAGAAATATTTATACTTCTTCTTTCATTTCATTAATAATCTTAGTTAAAGGCTCAGCCGGATAGCTCAAGGGAATCATTTTTTTTCCTATCTGCAGAAATACACTCGGACCGTCTTCACGACCACTATATATAATATGATGCCCCTTAATATTACCAGCATTTTTCCAAAAACTATTAAATGGATCAAGGGGAGTATAACAGTTAACGCCCCGGAAAACCCTTTAAAAGGAAAGCCAAGATGCACCTCACGCGGACGACAGGTCAGAGTCTGATCCTTCCACCATACTTTACGGTCAGATCCACATAACCCTCATTTGGCCAACCATGGATATGATTTATATAGTAGGTTTTACCGGATCCCGGCGGGCCGGTCACCACAAGTTGCACAAAACTCAACCTGACCGGAAGCTGTACCCCGCGGATATCCTGGAGATGCTCTATGGGAACAAGCCTTTTTCTTAGGGGATCAAGCACGGGTCATAAAAAAAACTAAAGTAAACGTTAAAAAACTGGTATATTAATTATCAGTAAAGAAATCTGTTATTGAAACAGCTTACCATGAAGCCTCGACCCTGGTAAACTGGGTTTTGTAAATAAACTTAGCGTATACCCACTATATGTCAAAAATCCGTGTCCTTCCTGAACAACTGGCCAACTGCATAGCCGCTGGTGAAGTGGTTGAGCGCCCCGCTTCAGTTGTAAAAGAACTCATTGAGAACAGTCTCGATGCCGGAGCTGATAGGATTGAGATCGAAATTGAAGGTGGTGGAACACGACTGATTCGGATTATTGATAATGGCGAAGGCATGGACGAAGACGATGTGCTCCTCTGTCTCGAACGCCACGGCACATCAAAAATACTCACTGACCAGGATCTTGAAGCCATAAACTCTTTAGGATTTCGCGGGGAGGCGATCCCTTCCATTTCTTCAGTTTCACGAATGACCATCACCTCACGACATCAATCAGAAGATCTTGGCACCACAGCCATTCTCAACTATGGGAAGCTGTACAAAATTCATGAATCAGGATGTGCACATGGTACCATTATTGAAATTAAGAACCTCTTTGGCAACACCCCGGCACGCAGAAAATTCCTACGCACCAAACGTACAGAACTTGGTCATATTGACGAGGTTGTTAAAAATTATAGTCTTGCAGCTCCTGAAGTAAGCTTCACTCTTCGCATTGATGGCAAACAAACCTTGGCACTTGATTCACACCAGAATCTCAAACAACGTCTTGCGTACATTTTAAAGTATTCGGGTTCATTTATTGAGATTGACCACTCTGAAAAGGGCAGTCCCCTACCGCATCTGTCTGGATTTCTGGTTCCACCCGATCACCCTGTGAAAGCCTCATCACGCATCAGAATCCTGGTCAACGGCCGATCTGTTAAAGATAGAATGTTAACCCACGGGGCAGCTGAGGGATTACGCGGTTTTCTGATGAAACACCATAGCCCTGCCGGGCTTCTAAACTTACATCTTGATCCTGCCGAGGTGGATGTAAACGTTCATCCAACCAAGCAGGAAGTTCGTTTCAGACGGAGTCGTGATATTCACCAGCTGATTGTACGGGCCATCCAACAGGGAATGGCTGGATATCAACAAACCTTGAAGAATGTTTTCCGCAAGCCACTTCCAGCTAATGATACCAGTCATTATAATAGAGAAGAGCCACGCGACATGCCTTCTCCCATGCTTCAAGAACTGCCGACAACACGCAGCGAAACAACACTGCCACTACCAGAAAAAGATCCTGGACAGACACAAACTTCGGAGCCGATCCGCAGACCGGAACCTGCACTCGTCCCTTCCGGGAAAATAAAAAAAGCAGAGCCGCCCACCCCGCTGCCAGTTTTTAGCAAAGAACAGGCCAAAGATCACGGTCTGAAAATTATCGGTCAATACGATAATCTCTATATTTTTTGCCAATCAGGCAATGGCTTAGTGGTAATAGATCAGCACGCTGCGCATGAACGTCTTCTTTTTGAAAAACTCAAGAAACAATTTCTCCATGGAACTATTTCCCGCCAAACCCTCCTCTTCCCGGAAACCGTTGAGCTCTCCGTAGCAGATCTTCACAAAGTTGAGCAATACGGAGAAGAAATAGAAAAAATGGGCTTTACAGTGAGAGAATTTGGTGGAAACTCCTATGTGATCTCCGCAATCCCTGCACTTGGCAGCCATATGGCCCCCACCGAACTCTTTCTCGATATCCTGGAACAGTTTGGCGGCTCATCAGGCAGCAGACGAGATGGTTCACTACTTGAGGATGTTCTTGCTTCCATGGCCTGTAAAGCTGCTGTAAAGGCTGGCGACAAGCTAGCAACTGCTGAAATTGAAACCCTTCTAAATAACATGGCTAAGGCGGATCTTTTTTCCCATTGCCCCCATGGTCGGCCTGTTTTGAAAAACTTTTCAGCAAACGATGTCAAAAAATGGTTTCATCGATCCTGATGCAGAAAAAAAACATTCAACTGATCCTGCTCTTTTTCACTCTTTGCCTAAGTTTTCTTTGCAGCAGCTGTGCCAGGCCACCTGTCAGTCGCATGATGGAAACCACAGCATATTGCGGATGTTCCAAATGCTGTTCCTGGGAACGGGGCAGCTGGAAATATATGAAACTCGACTTCTGGAACCGCTATGTCAGCGCAGGCAAAGGCGCAGGAAGAGACTATACCGGGCAAACTGCCAACGGCTCCTATCCGGAAGAACCTGAAGAAGGTTTTTTCTCCATGGACTCCATATACAGACCGTGGATGATTCCAATGCGTATAGTATTATTCCCCTGGTATTTTCTACCAGCAGATGGCACCATAGCCGCCGACACAAAATACTATCCTTTTGGCACCAGGATGTACGTCCCCGGATGGGGATGGGGTGTGGTGGAAGATCGAGGGGGGGCCATCAAAGGACCAGACAGAATTGATCTCTATTTTAACTCCCACTCAGATGCTCTTCAATGGGGACGACGTAAACTTCCCGTAATCATAGAAAAACCATAAAATATTCCATCCATGACAGCACAACATATAAAGATTATCGGAGGCGGACTTGCCGGTTGCGAAGCCGCATGGCAGGTTGCAAAGCAAAACATTCCAGTTCATCTTTACGAGATGAAACCGCATAAATTCAGCCCGGCACATCACTCATCTGCACTAGCCGAACTGGTGTGCAGCAATTCACTCCGTTCCAATGCTCCAACAACTGCTGTGGGATTATTAAAAGAAGAGATGCGGATCCTTGGCTCACTTCTTATTAAAATTGCTGACGAAACAGCCGTTCCTGCAGGACAGGCACTCGCAGTAAACCGTGACGATTTTGCGGCCAAAGTGACAGAAGAAATAAAGCAGCACCCACTCATTACAATCATCAATGAGGAACAAACAAAACTTGAGCCAGATTCTGACACTCTCACCATCCTGGCATCCGGCCCACTCACCTCAGAAGCCATGACTGAATCCTTAGCCGAGATCACAGGCCGTAAACGACTTGCTTTTTATGATGCCATCGCCCCAATTGTTTCTGAAGAATCTCTTAACATGGATATTATTTATTCTAAATCGCGCTGGCAGGATGGGCCGGGAGATTACTTGAATTGTCCCATGGATAAAGAGCAGTATCTTGCCTTTATTCATGCTCTGGGAGAAGGCGATACTGTACCGCTAAAAGAATTTGAAGAAGAGAAATATTTTGAAGGCTGCCTGCCCATCGAAGTTATGAGTTCAAGAGGCGAAGATACGCTTCGCTACGGACCAATGAAGCCCGTAGGACTCAGAAACCCACGAACCGGAAAAGACCCATACGCTGCGGTGCAATTGCGTATGGAAAACAAAGAGGGCACTTCCTATAACCTGGTTGGTTTCCAAACAAAACTCACCTATCCTGAGCAGAAACGTATTTTCAGAATGATTCCGGGAATGGAGAATGTTGACTTTATCCGGCTCGGGTCAATCCACCGCAACACCTTTATCTGCGCTCCTGCTCTGCTGCTCCCCGGCCTGCAGCTGATAAAAGCACCAAACATCTATCTTGCCGGACAACTTTCAGGAGTGGAAGGCTATGTTGAATCCACTGCCATGGGGATGCTTGCCGGATTAAATGCATCTCGTACTCTACTTGGAAAAACCGTAGTGCCACCACCCCCTGAAACAGCACTCGGCGCACTTATTGGTCACCTCACCCAAACTGACCCCGAATATTTCCAACCTTCAAATGTGAATTTTGGGCTTTTTCCTGCCTGGGAAAAGAAAGTACCAAAAAAACTGAGGGGAAAAAAACGAAATGAACTATCAATGACGGCACTTGGAGAATGGCGCAAACAACTTATGTGAAATTCTTTAACCATTCTCTTCTCCATGCACACCAGTCATTTGATCAAGCATATCCAAGGGACTAATTGCCGGATTTCTCATATTTTTAACAACATGAATATAAATCATTGTAGTTTCAA
>DQVD01000232.1 GCA_015661935.1 Desulfocapsa sulfexigens
GTCCAGAAAGGACAGATCGAAGCAGCGGCATCACTTGGTTTGAAACCTTCTCAGGTCACACGATTTGTGGTGCTGCCACAGGCTCTTCGTATGATTATTCCGCCCATGGGAAACCAATATCTCAACCTGATAAAAAACACCTCCATTGCCCTTGCAATCGGTTATTCGGATCTTGTCTCTGTGATGAGCACTTCCATTAATCAAACGTTTCGCCCCATTGAACTTATGTCAATCACAATGATGACTTATCTGGCTATCAGCCTCCTGGTTACGGCTCTTTTAAACTGGTTTAATTTCCGAACTAAAATAGTGACCAATTAAATGCTACACCCACGAAATGGCCATATCAGCTCGCCACCTGTGAAAAACCTTGGTGTTTTGAGATGGATGCGCAAGAATCTGTTTCGGAATACTTTTGATAGTATTGTCACAATCTGTGTGGTTTTGTTTTTGGCATGGATTGTACCTGCTGTTTTTTCCTGGATGTTCCTCGATGCAGTTGGTTTTAATGGAGATGAGGCACTTTGCCGATCAGCTGATGGTGCCTGCTGGCCGTTTATGCGGGAAAAGGCCAGGCTTATTTTGTTTGGTACATATCCATATGATCAGCAATGGCGTGCAGCACTTGCATGCCTTGTTGTTATCGGACTTGTAGCTACTTTGATTGTTAAGCGGATGAAAGCGAAATGGATGGTTTTGCTCTGGGCTGCTGGTTCTGCTGTTTTTGTTGGGCTGATGTTTGGTAATACCATGGGTTTGCCGGCAGTACAAACAGTGAAGTGGAATGGGTTGCCGGTTTTCCTCCTGCTTTCTGTCTTTAGCCTTGCTGCTGCTTTTCCACTTGGAATTTTATTGGCACTGGCTCGTCATCAGGATGATTTTCAGTTGCTTAAAAACCTTGCTGCTGGTTATATCGAGCTGATTCGGGGGGTTCCTTTGTTGATGGTTTTGTTTATGGGCTTGTTTGTCTTGCCCATGATCATGCCCCGTGGTTTTTTCCTTGAGCCACTTTTTGCAATTTTAATTGCACTGATGCTATTTCACGCGGCCTATTTTGCAGAAGACATCAGGGGCGGATTGCAGACTTTGGAATTGGGTCAGGCTGAAGCTGCAGATAGCCTTGGTTTGAGTTATTGGCCAAAAGTTTTGCTGATAGTTTTGCCGCAGGCATTGAAACAATCACTTCCAGCTATCTTTAACACTTTGATTGGCGGGTATAAAGATACCTCTCTTGTGATCATTGTTGGAATTCATGATATGATTTCGACTGCAAAAATGGCCTATAGCGATCCTGGTTGGCAACGATATGGTCTTGAGGCATATTTTTTCGTTGGTATATGGTATTTTGGCTCCTGTTGGTGCTTGTCTGCTTATGGACGCCGCCTGGAGAGAGTAAGGGCAAACAAAGTAAGTTGATTGTCTTTAGGCACCCTTAAATAAGAGTGTGGCGATGATCCAGCTATCAAAAAGGTACTGGGTTACATTTATAATTCATTTAAAATGAGGTTTTGCATGAAACGTATTGCAACTTTGGCTTTTGGAATGTGCGCTTTGACTGCAGCATTTGGAACACAGGCTATGGCCGGGCCAGTTTTGGACGAGATTAAGGCATCGGGAAATATTATCTGTTTAGTAAATACAAACTCACCTGGTTTTTCAGCTCCTGATAGTAAGGGTGTGTTTCAAGGATTCAATACTGACTTTGGCCGGATGGCTGCTGCCGCAATTTTCGGAGATACTTCCAAGGCAGACATCCGGGGAATCGGCTTTTCTGATAGTATGAAAACAATCGTAGCCCGCAAGGCACACATGGCATCACGTAGTATTACCAGTACTGGTACCCGAGATGCAGATCCGGGGTTGGCTTTTCCTGTTACTACATTTTATGATGGTCAGGGATTCATGGTTGCAAATAAACTGGGTGTTAAATCAGCCAATGAACTTAACGGCGCTGTTGTTTGCGCAGAAGAAGGATCAACCACTCTGCTGAATATTGCAGACTGGTTTGGCAACCGTAAGATGGACTATAAAGTTGAGAATATCGGTGATAAAACGGCACGTTTGCAGGCATTTTATGCAGGTAAATGCGATGTTCTGGCCTCCGATTACACAGCTCTGTTATCAGATCGTCAATTGGCACCTACTCCAACTGATTACACAATCCTACCTGAAATCATTTCAAATGAACCATTAACCCTGGCCTGTCAACCAGACCAGGAGCTTGAAGCCATTCTTTTTTGGGGTTTTCAAGTAATGCTCACAGCAGAGCAGTATGGTGTCACTTCACAAAATATTGATGCCATAGTGAAAGATATTGATAAACAACCTAAGGCTGTAAAACGTCTCTTCGGAGAGAAAGGTGCAACCAGCGAAATGGCTGAAAAATTGCAAATTCCAAGTAATTGGGCCTACAATATTATCAAGCAGGTTGGTAACTATGGTGAAGTGTATGAACGCCACCTTGGAGACAGCACTGTATTTAAACTCGACAGAAAAGGCACACCTAACGATTTGAGTTCACGCGGTGGCTTGATGTATGCTTATCCGATCAGATAAGTAGAGAGCTTTTCATAGTAAAACCGGGATAGTATTCTTTGGCAATATGGCCACGGCCCATCATTACTAATGGAAAAGTAGGAAAACAAACACCAGATCATCACTTAGTGATCTGGTGTTTCTAATATGTTCGATATTTTATGGGGA
>DQVD01000006.1 GCA_015661935.1 Desulfocapsa sulfexigens
CCTGCGGAATTGATAAGATTGCCCGTGTTCTTGAGAATGGTACAAGTTGTCCGGGGACACCGTTGACGAATTGTTCTTCTGAATTACTGCAGGCCTTTGATAAAGCGGATCTTATTATCTCAAAAGGACAGGGAAACTTTGAAACATTATCGGAGTCAGAGGCTGAAATCTATTTTTTACTTACAATAAAATGTTCTGTTGTCGGAACACATCTGGCTGAAATAAGTAAAACAGCGCAGCAGGAGTTCTCCGGCAATGGAGAGCTCGTATTGTTTCATTATAATGGAAAACTTGATGATTAAAAGAATACAAACACTCCTGAAGCAAAAGGAAACAAATATCAAAGTGACCATCAGGGGATGGATACGAACCAGACGTGATACTGGCAGTTTTTCTTTTCTTGAAGTAAATGATGGTTCCTGTCTTGTCAATCTCCAGGTTATTGCTGATAAGACTCTTGTTAATTATGAAGATGAAATAAGCAAGCTTGGCGCTGGCTGCAGTGTCGTTGTTACTGGTATTTTGCGGGAGTCTCCGGCCAAAGGGCAGGATGTTGAACTCCATGCCGAGTTGGTGGAAGTGGTGGGCTGGGCAGATCCTGAGTCCTATCCACTCCAGAAAAAACGCCACTCTCTGGAATTTCTGCGCTCAATCTGTCATCTCAGGCCTCGCACCAATGCATTAGGTGCTGTTACTCGAGTGCGATCGCGGCTGTCCTTTGCGGTGCACAATTTTTTTCAGGAACGTGATTTTGCACAGATTCATACACCAATTATCACCACAAGTGATTGCGAAGGTGCCGGAGAAATGTTTCAGGTTCGTGCAAGTGATGAAAAGAAAAGAAACAAAGAACCTTTTTTTGGTTTGCAGGCGGGGCTCACCGTAAGCGGCCAGCTTCAGGCAGAGGTATATGCTTTAGCTCTGGGCCAGGTATATACCTTTGGTCCCACGTTTCGTGCAGAAAATTCCAATACCAGTCGGCATCTTGCCGAATTCTGGATGATTGAGCCAGAGATGGCTTTTTGTGATCTTGACTGTAATATGGAACTTGCAACGGATTTGTTAAAATTTGTTTTGCAGGATATTCTGGATAACTGTGTTGACGATCTGGCCCTGTTTGATAAGTTTATTGAAAAGGGTTTAGTGAAAAAATTGCAGGATGTTGTGAATAAGGATTTTGTTCACATCACCTATGGCGAAGCAGTTGAAAAATTGAGCGGGCTAAAAGAAAAGTTTGAATATCCGGTGGAGTGGGGCATCGACCTTCAATCAGAACATGAACGTTATCTCAGTGAAGAGTTGTACAAATGTCCCGTAATCGTTTCTGACTATCCTGCATCTCTTAAACCCTTTTATATGCGGCTAAGTGATGATGAAAAAACCGTTGCGGCCATGGATATTCTGGTGCCGGGTATTGGTGAAATTGTCGGTGGTTCTCAGCGCGAAGAAAGACTTGATATACTTACCAGACGAATGAATGAGGCTGGTATTGACCTTGAAGAATATGACTGGTATCTGGATCTCAGGCGTTATGGAACTGTGCCCCATGCAGGATTCGGCTTAGGGTTTGAGAGACTTGTACAGTTTGCAACCGGTATGAAGAATATAAGAGAAGTTATTCCTTTTCCTCGGACGCCAGGTTTCGCGCCATGCTAAAAATACGTTTGAATTTTGGATTTGAGGGGAAACTGTGAGCAAAGGACCTGGCGTAAAAAAAATGTTTGATAATATTGCTCCAAGCTATGACCTGATGAATCGGGTCATGACCATGGGCCAGGATCAGGGATGGCGACGTTTTGTGGTGAAACAGGCAGGTGATCCGGGAACCGGCTGGGTACTTGATCTCGCCACAGGAACCGGTGATATTGCAGCACTGATGGAAAAACAGTTTCCAGCGGGGCAGCATCTGGGAGCTGATTTCTCTTTGAATATGCTAAGCGAAGCCAGAAAAAGGTTTTCAAAGCAGGCTATTAACTGGCAGGCAGGGGACGCAAATAATCTTCCCTATAAGGATAACACCTTCGAGTCTGTAACTTTCGGGTATCTGCTAAGAAATGTTGATGACAGTCTTGTTGTTTTAAAAGAAATTCATAGAATCTTAAAACCTGGCGGGCGAGTTGTGTGTCTTGATACAACGCCCCCTGAAAAGAATATTCTGTATCCTTTTATTCGTTTTCATTTTCGTTTTGGTATCCCGTTGCTTGGTCGTTTTATTGCCAGTGATGAGGCAGCGTATAGTTATCTGACAGGCTCAACCATGGATTTTCATAAAGCTGAAGAGCTTGCCGAAATTTTCAGACAGGCTGGTTTTACAGATGTGGATTATAAGAAGTTTATGATGGGAACTATTGGAATCCATTGGGGAACAAAATAGTTACAGGAATATACACTAAAATATTATTACATTATGTTGATACAACCATTTACTACAAAAAGTAGTGAAGGGGAAAAATGTCTTCAGGCTCTTTTTTCCCGCTTCCAGCCCGCTGAAAACAGTTGCCGTGATCTGGTGGCTGAGATCATTGCTCAGGTAAAAAATAGAGGCGACGAAGCAGTTCTCGAATACACTAGAAAATTCGATGCTCCGGATCTTAGTATTGAGAATCTGCAAGTCTCGACTGCTGAGTTGAAAGAAGCTTATGAGCTGGTTGATGATGATTTCCTTGCAACTCTTACTGTGGCGATAGAACGAATCCAAGTTTTCCACGAACAGGAAATGGAAGATTCCTGGATGCAGACCCGTGAAAACGGAACCATTGTCGGTCGGATGGTACGTTCGGTTGATGCTGCAGGATTATATGTTCCCGGCGGGCAGGGTGGTTCTACACCCCTTGTCTCTTCTGTTCTTATGAATGGAATCCCGGCAGGAATTGCAGGAGTTGAACAGCGGGTAATGGTCACTCCTCCAAATAAAGAGGGTAAGGTCAGTCCACATTTACTGGTCGCTGCTCAGGAAATAGGTATTGTGGAAATTTTTAAAGCTGGCTCTGCATGGGGAATTGCTGCACTGGCTCATGGCACAAAAACAATTCCTGCAGTGGATGTTATTGTGGGGCCCGGGAATCAGTTTGTTACTGAAGCCAAATCTCAAGTTTCCGGCATGCTGCGTATTGATATGATAGCAGGGCCGTCAGAGGTACTGATTGTGGCAGATAAAAGTGCCACAGCTGCTTATGTTGCTGCGGATATGCTGGCTCAGGCAGAGCATGATCCCATGGCACTTACAGTTGTTGTGACCACTGAAGAGCAACTGGCAGAAGATGTTCTTAAGGAACTTGATCGACAGCTTGCAAATCTCAGCCGGGTAGAGATTGCAACAAAATCACTTAAGGATCGAGGTGTAATCCTTATTGCGGACGATATGGAAGAGGCTGTTTCCATTGCTAATGATATTGCGATTGAGCATCTGGAATTGATGGTGGATAATCCCTGGGAACTCCTGCCAAAGATTCGCCATGCAGGAGCGATCTTTCTTGGGCATCATACTCCGGAAGCTGCAGGAGATTATCTTGCCGGCCCCAACCATGTTTTGCCCACCATGGGAACCGCCAGATATTCTTCGGCACTGGGTGTTGAGACCTTTTTGAAAAAAAGTTCCATCATCAGTTATTCAGAACAGGCCTTGAAAGAAGACGGAGATCATATCCGTTTGCTTGCGGGGCTCGAAGGGTTGACTGCCCATGCAGCCTCTGTAACAGAACGCCTTAAAGACAGGTAGGTGGTGAAAGAAAACTTTGATTTTATAAATGGCCTGGTTGATGGCTGCCATACCATTGGCTTACCTGAGCTTGATGATGAAGCCTTGAACAGGCTCTTTGTTTATTTTAAAGAGTTGAAGCGTTGGAGTCAAAAAATCAATCTCATTGCCAGGAAGGCAACAGACAATGAGATCCTTGAAAAACATTTTCTTGATTCTCTGACTTTATTGCCTTTGCTTGATGGTGAAAAACCCCACCTCCTTGATATCGGAACGGGTGCCGGGTTCCCCGGGCTTGTCTGCAAGGCTGTGAAATCTGAGTTGCAGGTAACTCTTGTTGAACCCCGGCAAAAACGGGTCGCATTCCTCTCACATATTACGAGAACTTTACAGCTTGAGAATGTCTCCATTTTGGATTGTCGGGTCGAAGATACGACCAGACTGCCATCAGATGGAGGCTTTACACATATCACCAGCCGGGCAGTGAGTGAGGTGAAAGTGTTTTTGGAAATGAGCAGTCGTTTTATGAAACCCGGAGTACAGGTTATCTGTATGAAAGGGCCAAAATGGAAAGAAGAGCTGACTGTATGGAAAGCTACTGCAATGCCAGTCCAGTTCTCACTTCACTCACAAGTTGAGTATCTTCTCCCTTTATCTCATGCACGCCGCAATCTTTTGGTGTTTGTCTAAGCCCCTAACCCTGTTCAGGAAGAAAGGCAGTCCACTGGATAAGTGCCTTATCTGAAGTTCTTTGATATCGCTATTTTTTCTGGTGAAGAGCACTTCTCCAAATCGATCTGAAGATTTATGGCCGAGGGAATTCACCACGGTAATAATTGCCCGTGCCTGATGCTTTTTCTCCATTTCAACAAAAATAGCTGAGTTGGCAAGGAGAAAATCGATGCGACCGGTTTTGACCATGTGCTCAATCAGTGTGAATTTTATTGGTATAATAACAACCTGTCACCTAAAACATCGCTCAGGTAAGCACCTGTTTGACCCCATTGAGCTATGATTCGATTGGCTCCCCGGTTTGCAAGAACCCCAATTTTAAATTCGGCACAGGAAGATTCTACAGATACGTATAAGAAGATCAGGGTAGCTAAAAAGCACCAGGGGGTTGTTTTGAAGAAGAATTTCATTGTTGTCCTGTTTTTTCCAAAGCGCCACGGACTATGTCTGTCAATTGGTGGAGGTTTATTGGTTTGGCCAGATAATCGGTGATTCCGGGAGAGTCCAGTAATTCTTCCATGCTGACACGACTGTGTCCCGTGCAAAGAATGACCGGTATGTCGGGGCGAATTGCCACCAATTGCTCCGCAAGTTGCGTACCGGTGATTTTGGGCATGGTCATGTCTGTAATAACCAGGTCAAATTCCATGGGACTTTTCCTGAATGCTTTCAAGGCCCGCTCGCTCGCAATAAAAGGAGTCACTCGATATCCGACACTCTCTAATATTCGTTGTTCCAGATCAATAATTGCTTGTTCATCGTCAACCACCATGATGTGTTCTTTACCGCCGGGAAGGCTCTGTTCCTGATCTATCTGTGGCAGGTAAGTTTCAGGGGCAAGTGTTGAAGAAATTGCCGGGAAGTATATGGTAAAAGTGGTTCCTGCACCAGGTTCGCTGTTGACAACAATTGATCCACCATGTTCTTTAACTATTCCGTGAACCACGGATAAGCCCATGCCGGTGCCTTTCTCCTCTGTTTTTGTAGTGAAAAATGGCTCGAAAATTCTCTCTTTATCCGCTGCATTCATGCCGCATCCTGTGTCGCTTATTTGCAGCATTATATATTCGCCCGATATAAGGTCTCCTTTGGTGTGGGCCGTCATCTCATCTAGATTTGTCTGGCTCAACGTGACCGCAAGAACCCCGCCGGAAGATTCCATGGCATGGTAGGCATTGGTACAGATGTTCATGATAATTTGATGAATCTGCGTGGGGTCAGCCATAACATTTCCACAATTTTCCTGGAAATCCAACTTGAATTCGATGGTTGTTGGAATGGAGGCCCGCAAAAGTTTCATGGATTCTTTTATGATCGGTTGGAGCTGAACTATATCCATTTCATGTTGGCGCTCCCTGCTGAAGGTGAGGATCTGTTTCACCAGCTGCTGTGCTAATTGGGAGGAGTGCAGGACACGGTTAATGTACTTTTCCAGTTGGCTGTCAGGTTCGGCGCCCATCCTGATGAGTTGCGCATAACCAAAGATGGGAGTTAGGATATTGTTAAAGTCGTGGGCTATACCACCGGCAAGTGTTCCAATGGCCTCCATCTTCTGGGCTTGTCGGTACTGGGCCTCAAG
>DQVD01000037.1 GCA_015661935.1 Desulfocapsa sulfexigens
AGCAACATTACAATCAGGATTGATTTTCTGTATCATTTGGGCTTTCTCTAAAATCTTTTTCCCATCACCCATAATAATCCGACTCTTCCTGTTTATGACAATGGCGATGCTATTTTTGTCAATTTGCTCAAGAACAGTTCTCGCCGGTAAACCAAAATCTTTTGGGGATATATTCATAATTGAAAGGAACCTTCCTGTTATCTTCCGGTTTTAGGCAAAAACAGGCTGCTCAGCACCCCAATGCCCGTTAAAATACCTCCAAGGAGATAGGCCTGAGAAAAACTCCCGCTCCTTTCGGCCAAAATTCCGGCAAGAGCAGCCCCTGAGATCTGCCCAACACTGAAGAACAGAGTAAGGGTGGCAAATCCGGCAGCTCCCTTCAAAGGCCCAAGATAACCACCAACAGCAGCAGCCATAATGGAGGGCACACTCCAGGCGCAGAGTGCTACCCCTGTTCAGGAAGAAAGGCAGTTCACTGGCTAAGGCCTTATCAGTAAATTTCTTTAAAAAACAAGAAATTATTCTGTAAAGCACTAAGATCACTTCCCATGGAGGGAAGAAGCATGCAAGAGAGAGACGGCCAAGCCCCAGAACAGCAACAATGGTCAGGCAACCGGAAATCGCGATAATCCAGCCATAATGAATGTTAGGCCAAATAACATCCTTTCTTTTACTTCGAGAACTATCCCATGGGATACAAAATATCCTTGTGCACTTCATCGCATTTACGCAAAACATCTTCAGACAACTTAAGATCAATTGCAGCTATTGAATCATCAAGTTGTTCTAAACTTGTCACCCCGATAATAGTTGAAGCGACAAAATCAAACTGTTTGCTCCAGGCAACTGCCAGTGTTGCAGAAGAGATACCTGCCCCGGAAGCAATATCCATATAACGAGCTGTGGAAGCAAGGGTTTTTTCATTTAAAAAACGCCCTGCCATCGCCTGAATCCTTGGATCAGGGTCTTTGCTATAACGGCTGAAACGACCTTCCACATCCTGCCGTGTATTGTACTTTCCGGTCAACACCCCGCCAGCCATGGGAGAATATGGAAGCAAAGAGATCTTTTCATTTCTGCACATCTCAGGCATTTCATCAAGAAAGCGGCGATTCAGCAAAGAAAAATTATTCTGGATGGATTCAAAG
Source organism: Desulfocapsa sulfexigens (assembly GCA_015661935.1). GTDB lineage: Bacteria > Desulfobacterota > Desulfobulbia > Desulfobulbales > Desulfocapsaceae > Desulfocapsa > Desulfocapsa sulfexigens_A. The sequence goes on from DQVD01000037.1 coordinate 1,149, forward strand.
CGCTTGTAGCCATGATATTTTGAGATCATATTGGACTTGGTTGTCCCGTAAGCTGTATCGTTGGATGTTCCGAGATACCGTACCTTACCCGACCGCACTAAACTGTCAAAAGCCTCCATGGATTCTTCTTTTGGAACAACAGAATCCGGCCAATGCATCTGATACAAATCGATATATTCACATTTCAACCGACGAAGACTTCCCTCCACTCCTTGAATGATATGATGAGCATCAATCGCCGTAAGACCGGCACGTACTGGTGGAACAAACCATCCAGAGGCAGCACCTGCAACCTTTGTGGCAATAATAAGAGAGTCTCTATTTCTTCCCTGCAGCCATTCTCCAACAATCTCCTCTGTAATGCCAACAGTTTCAGCTCGCGGTGGAACCGGATATACCTCCGCTGTATCAAAGAAGTTAATTCCGGCATCATAGGCCTTGTCCATGATTGCAAAAGCCGTCTTTTTTTCACACATGGAACCAAAGGTCATGGTTCCAAGACAAACAGGACTTACCCGCAAACCACTTCGTCCGATATATCTATATTCCATTCTCAACCTCCTTTTATTATTTATCAAACAACAAGAGAAATGCCATATGGAGAAATGGTTATAACTCTCTTTTTGTAGAGGGCACCGATTGCTTTTTTAAAGACCTTCTTACTGACCCCAAACAAGGTATAAATATCATCAGGTGGACTTTTATCAGTAACAGCAACATTACCGCCATGCTCTTTTATAATACCAAGAATGGTCTGTGAAATATCATCCACTTCCCGATATCCTGATTGCTGCAGGATCAAATCAATCTTCAGATCTTCCCGCACTTTTTTAATATACCCTTTTAGTTGCCGGCCAATCTTAATCTTCTGGAACACCTCATTTTTATAAACCATACCGACATGATCCCTGTTAATAAGAGCCCGATATCCCAAATCTGTTTGCTCAAAAGGAATAAGCTCCACCTCTTCACCTTCTTTATACGCAGGGGCTTTGGAACTAAGAAATTTATCCAGCTTGGAAGAAGCTATTATACGCTTTGTTTTTCCACTAAGAAAGATAAAGACCACATAAGACTCTCCCTGCACCATTGGGTGTTGCTGTTCCCCTTTTGGCACTAACAGATCATTGCCCATCCCCCAGTGAAGAAAAGCACCTGCAGATGTTACAGAGACGACCTGCAAAGTGGCAAACTCACCAACTGTTGCATAAGGCTTTTGAGCTGTTGCCTGCAGTTGATTGTTTTTATCCAGATAAACAAAGACCTCAATTTCATCGCCTTCTCCGCACCTGACAGGAAGTTCCTTTAACGGCAGGAGAATATCCCGGGACTCTCCTGTGTCAAGATTAACACCGTGGGGCTCTATTCCTCTTATTTTCAACTTATTGATTTTGCCTATCTTCAACATAATTTTTCTCTATAAAATATTGTGCTAAATTATAAAACCAGATGATCTCAAAATAACTTTCCTGCTATTCCCGCACAGGCCATCCGTACAATATTCAGGTTGCTTTTACACTCTCTGCACAACGCTCGTTTTAGCGCTCTGGACTTTATGGCGCAGAGCACCGTAAAAACAGTAACACCGCGGAGCGGTGTTACCAGAGATATTCGAGTTACACCTAGAACTCAGAATAACTTGGGGTGCTAGCCGAATATTTACGGCCATCCCAGACAGTATTTTTAAATAACGCCACCCTACGACATAAAAAAGCCATAAACCAAAACCTGCTCTTCTTTACACGTTATAAGTTTTTGGTAAAGTTTCAGCGACATCTTGTAAAAGATTCCTTTTACCTATACAACTAATAGTAAGTGAGAATAAAAGTCAATATTGCCAATTACTAAATTAGCACAATGAACAGAGAAAGTAATCATACACCTGCTGCGCTTTCCCATCGCTTAAAGATCACAACAGGCTCTATCTTACCAATTGATTTCTTCTATGATAACATACCTGTAGCTCGATACTTTAAACAGGATAACAAAACTGGAGAACTTGTTCCATCCGATGGTGTAGCTCCTATTAATCTGGATACTATTCAAGAAAAACATGACTTTTTTGAAGTTGGCAAAATTAATTCTTCAGTACAACAACTGATTCAAACG
>DQVD01000097.1 GCA_015661935.1 Desulfocapsa sulfexigens
TCCGTTTGGGACTGCGTAGCATATGCAGTTATATGTGAGCAGGCGCAAACGGACGAAAATGAGGTGCTGGTGAACGCTTACAGAAGCACTCACTATACGATTATGACAGATAAAACACCCCATAAACTCCACTTTGGAAAAAGGCACGAGATCATTGTGGTTTTGTTGTTAGTCCTGTGCACTATCCTGAATATGAAACCTGTTTTTGCTGAAGATATCTCTGAATACAAAGTAAAAGCTGCATTTGTATCAAACTTTGCTTTGCTCACCAAGTGGCCGCAAAAAGCTTTTGCCAGTGATTCCTCTCCAATTAAGCTTTGTGTTCTTGGAGATAAATCTTTAATGCAGGCCTTTGCTTCTCTTGATGGTAAAATTATTGGGAAACTACCCCTTCAACTCACAACGACTCCTCCACAGAATACAAAAACCCATTGTCACATCGTTTTTTTTGGAAAAGACATAGATACAAAAACTGTCTTGAGAACATTGAACAACGTCAGTGCTACCCCTGTTCTTACCATAGGTGAAAAAGAAACATTTATCGCTATTGGGGGAGTAATACGTTTTTTCATGGAGAAGGAACGATTGAAATTTGAGATTAATCCTGCGGCAGCTCAAAAACAAGATTTACAACTTAGTTCCAGGTTGTTAAAGATTGCTAAAATAACAGGGAATTAATGAAGGTCCGATATGAATAATTTCAAAACAACATCAATTAAAGACAAATTATTGGTGGCATTCCTTCTCACTTCCCTGCTTGGTTTGTTTCTTCTAAGCATAACTTTGGTGATTATGGAAAAAGACAAGGCGACCAAAACCTTGCGGGAAGAATTAACAACAATGGCAGACATAGTAGCATGGAATAGCAGTGCTGCCCTGATGTTCAATGACAGGAACGGGGCCGGGGAAGTACTTGCCTCTATAGCCGGAAAGCCTGATATTATAATAGCCTCTCTATATGACAAGCACGGTCAGAAGTTCACCAGCTATACACGTTCAGGAATATCACCTGATATTCTGGCTACGTTACTTGACGACATTCTCTCCGGGGATGAAAATATTGCTGGAATAGTAGAAAAACAAGGTGAAATTGCCATAACAAAGGAGAACCATTGCATTGTCGTTCGTCCTGTTTCCGCTAATGGTCAATTGATTGGAGCAATTCTTCTGATTGACGATATGCAACAGTTAAAAAATCGCTCAAAGAGTTTTTATACAGTGCTAAGCTTAGCTGTTGTCGTTATTCTGCTTATTGTTTTTTTCGTCTCATCCTGGGTTCAAAAGCTGTTCACAGTACCGCTAACACAAATAATGCATACCATAGAAAAAGTGACCGAAGAAAATGATTATACCATTCAGATTAAAAAACAGAGTGAGGATGAATTTGGTGAATTGATTGATCATTTTAATAAAATGATCCATGAATTACATAATCGGGACGAAGAACGCAAAAGCTATAGTTCAAACCTGGAAAAGACAGTTGCCAACCGAACATCTGCACTTTCTCAGGCCAAAACTGAACTGGAAGCAACCGTGGCTGACCTTGAAGTCGCAAGAGACCTGGCGGAAGAATCAAACCGGGCAAAAAGTCAGTTTCTTGCCAATATGAGCCATGAAATACGTACACCCATGAATGGTGTTCTTGGCATGACTGAACTTCTTCTGGAAACAGAACTGACAAGGTCTCAACAGCAGTTTGCCAACATCATACAGGAGTCCGGTAATTCGTTATTAACAATCATTAACGACATCCTAGATTTTGCTAAAATCGAATCCGGCAAATTGGAACTGGAACCAGGTCAGTTTAATCTGCAAGAGCTTCTGGAAGATATCGTTCAACTCCTGTCTACTCGAAATAGCACTCAAGGCATTGAATTATCAACCCTTATCCAACCAGACACTCAGCTTTACCTAAAAGGCGATGCTCATCGCCTGCGACAGATCCTGATAAACCTTCTTGGTAATGCTCTTAAATTTACCAGTGAGGGTGAAGTTGTCATTCAGGCTAAAACCAAAGCAACAGAGAGTGGTGTGGATCTCTCCATATCAGTGACTGATACTGGAATTGGTATAAGTAAAGAAAACCTTAAGAAACTATTTAAACCATTTTCTCAGGCCGATGGTACAAGTACCAGAAAGTATGGAGGCACTGGTCTGGGACTTGTTATTTCCATGGAACTTGTTGCATTAATGGGTGGTACTCTTCAAGTGAAGAGTGAACTGGGACAGGGTTCAGTCTTTTATTTTACAATCCCGCTGGAAATCGCATCCTCTGAAAACCTGCACCCCATATATGCAGCAACTAACAGCCTTGAAGGACTTAAGGTTCTGGTTATTGATGATAATCCAACAAACAGAAAGATTATCAGCCACCAAACATCATCCTGGAACATGTTATGTGATACTGCAGAGAGCGGCAGTACAGGGCTTCAAATACTTGAAAATGCTCAGGATGCGCTATATGATATTATTCTTCTCGACCTGGATATGCCCATGATGGATGGAATGGAAGTGGCCAGACGGATAAAGGCCAATCCGAGAATTTCGGATATTCCAATCATTATGCTCACATCAGTGGGTAATTTGGGAGATGCCAAAAGGAGTAAAAATGCCGGGATCGATATTTATCTCACAAAACCTGTACGTCAAAAGAATCTTTTTTCAGCAATCCTGGCAGCAATTCATGGTATTGACGTAGCTCAAATCGAATTGTCACATGGTATACATAGTGATCAGCAGAAGGTTGTGGAAGTATTGGATTCCGGCCTTCAGATACTCCTGGTAGAAGACAATTCAGCGAATCAACTCCTGGCATCAATGGTGTTGAAACAATTTGGTTGCAGGATTGATACTGCAGTTAATGGGGCTGAAGCAGTGAAAGCCTTTAAAGAAAAGAAATTTGATCTTATTTTAATGGACTGTCAAATGCCTGTTATGGATGGCTTCCAGGCCACCAGAAAAATACGGGAGATTGAGACGACAATGGGTGGGGACAGTCATATTCCCATTATTGCGCTCACTGCGAACGCACTCAAAGGCGACCGGGAAAGATGCATTAATGCGGGTATGGACGACTACCTCAGCAAACCATTTAGTTTAAATCAGATACGCTCATTACTCTCACATTGGTTCGACTTGTCTGCACCGGTTAACCAAAACTCTGTAGATGATCCTCCCAAAACGACCACAAACCGGGATCTGCCAGGCAATCATAAAGACAAAAGTGTGATTGTTCTCGATACCAGCGTGCTGAACACTATCAAAACACTACAGATAGCTGATGAGCCTGATCTCTTAAGTGAAGTAATCACTACATTCCTGGCTGCCACAGACAAAATCCTGAATGAGCTCAATAGTGCATTACAACAACATGAGACAACAACGATAAAACGGCATGCGCACACTCTGAAATCAAGCAGCGCAGGTGTTGGTGCTCTTTCATTATCAGATGTTTCCAGGTCATTGGAATACAGCTGTGAGACAAACAGTTCGGAACTCAACAAAGAACTGGTCTCCAAAATAGAGGCTGAATACAATCTGGTCAAAACAGCTCTGGAAAAGGAGGTGGTTTAGATGGATTTAATCACAACTCAAATTAGGGAAAAACCTTTAGCTTTGATCGTGGATGATGACATCACATCCTGTATTAGTATGGCCGCTGCTTAAAAAAAACCGGATTTGAGGTACAGCAGGCAGTAAATGGTGTAAGTGGTATCAGGGCAAACGCATTTAAAACA
>DQVD01000207.1 GCA_015661935.1 Desulfocapsa sulfexigens
ACCTTCAAGATCTGCCCCATCTAAGTTTTCTCCGCTAAGATTCACACCCTGTAAGTCACAGCCGTAACAACTATTAGAATCAAGAAGTATGGCAACGTTTCTCAAGACTTCCGTTGAGGGTTCAGCTGAAGTAAATATATTTAGTACACTTTGCACTATTCCCTTGGATTCTTCTCCCTTTGTAAGGCCTTCTGTTGCTTCTTCCGTAAGATCAATTGACTGAGAGCTTTCTTCTTCAACGCCTTCATTTTCCTGTTTGATCGTTTCAACAACAACAACTTCCATTGGTTCAACCGGCAAATTTACTGCTTCTACATTTGCTTCAGTTTCAACTTCTGCAGGCAGTACTTTTTCACCATTTTCACTGTCCTTATAAACTGGTGTATCTACTTCGGCCTCGCTTGCTTCAGCAAAAGCTTCATTCACCAACAAAGTACCCTCGACCTGGGGCGCCTTTCCGACAAAAACTTTAGTGGAAGCTTCTGGAACGAGGTCCTTCTTAGTCTCAACAATTTCTGGCAGATCTTCTGGGACAATACCATCTTCAAGTATACGAACTTCACTAATTGCCGGTGCTACTTTTGCATCAGGTGCGACTGCACTTTGACTTGGAAGCATTTTGTTTGATTTTTCTTTGTAAGCAAAAGTTACATTCGTAACAGGATCAACAACTTCTTTTCCAATAGTTGCTTTTTCTCCTATGACAATAGCTGGTACCACAGGTGGAGTTTCATCAAAATCGCGCCTCGTTCCGATTGTCATCTCCTCTGTTTCCTGAGGTTTTTTAGACTTAACAGTGTCTTCGACATAGACAGATTCCTCAACATCACTGATATCATCACTGGCATAGGGTTTTGTATTAATCATTTGACCATCCATCAATGCTCCTACCATGTATGCACCAACAAAAATCGTTCCTGTTAAGTCAGCACCCCGCATATCGGTATTGGCAAGATCCGCCCCAGCAAAATTTGCTTCACGCAAATCAGCATTCTGAAGATTAGCACCTGAAAGATTGGCGAGAGTCAACTTGGAACGTGACAAATTAACCCCATCAAGATTCGCTCCAGAAAGATCAAAGCGGCTCAGATTTGCGCCACTCAGATCACATTGCGGACAGTTCCTGGTCTCTATAAGAATTTTTATATTTTCTTGCACTTCTGTAGAGGGAGAAAACTTCCCGGCATGAACTTGATTTGCCAGAACGGAAAATGATATAAGAGCTAAACAAACAAATCGCTTAGAACAAAACATGCCGACTCCTTAAACAACAAATAGTAATAGATTGAAGAATGATTTTTTTATCATACATACTCTATTTTTTTAATAGGAGTCAAGAATCTCATATTCTGTAGTCATAAAATAATTTAAAAAAAAATCCCCCCCCTTTACTAACCCTGTTCAGGAAGAAAGGCAGTTCACTGGATAAGGAACGGGGACGAAATAACTTCCTCATGTAGGCGCTCAGATTTAGTGCCTTACAGAACAATTTATTTGAAAAAAACAGGACATTGTTCTGTAAAGCACTAAACATTTTTCCACAACAATTCTTTAACATAAATAAGACTTGACACCCTCAGGAATAATTGTACGCTTAGTGGAAAATTAAGTGTTGCAAAATTGTAGCGCAACACAATTGAGCCATATGTTTTTCATACATAAACCAAGAACTTATCGGATTATTTACAGTTTTGGCCTAATTAACAACTGAATGAGGCCTCACTTATAGTTACCGGTTTAACTCAACGTTAGACTACCGGATCATTTGATCACACTGCTGTGTATCAAGTAATAGGAGGAGTAGAATGGACATTAAGAATTTAGAAAAGGAAAAAAATGAGGGTATTGAATCACTGCCTTCAGATGAACGCCGTAAATTCCTGAAAATAGGGCTTGCGGTCACAGGGGTTTTCCTTGGAGGAACAGTGCTTTCACTAACTTCAGTTTCCACCGCCAAGGGTGGAAATACCGACTCTGTTATACCCGCTGAAGGACAATACCCTTACCCAAAACACTACAGCATGATCATGCGGCAGAACAATTGCGTTGATTGTGAAATATGTATGGATGCCTGTGTAGAAACCAATCACGTCCCTGTTGGCCACGGTGCCTGGAGAACCACTATCCAAGAACGACTGACCACCGTTGATGGTGTGGAAAAACGGGAGTTCAGGCCCATCCTCTGCAACCATTGTAACCGTCCTCCCTGTGTTCGGGTCTGTCCCACCAGGGCAACATACAAGGATCCCGAGACAGGCATCGTAGTCATGAACTATAAAAAATGTATCGGTTGTAAAACCTGTATGGCTGCATGTCCATATAATGCCAGATACTTTAACCACGACAAGTATGCAATTGATAAATGTAACTTCTGTATTGATACTCGTCTTGCTGCAGGAGAAAAAGAGACTGCTTGTGCTGCCGCATGTCCTGCTGATGTTCGAGTATTTGGTGATCTCAAAGATACCAGCACTGAAATCTACAAATTATTGCATGAACCAGACAAGAAAATCTGGGTTATCCGTCCAGAATGCGGTGCACTACCGAATGTATTTTACATGAATGCATAAATACCATGAACAACATCTGTAAACTTCCTCCATACAAGAAGTTTTACAGGATTATGGACCCTACCGTATCTAACCCAGATCTAAGGAGAATATAGAAATGAAGAAAAATGTATTTATCGCTGCCGGCATTACCTTACTTGCCGGAAGCTTCCTGCTAATCAGCAATACAGCAGCCAGTGACGATTATGACGTCAAAGCGTTCGGACCTAAAAGTCCAATAGTCTGGAACAAACCTGTTCAAGTAATTTTTGAGCATAGAACTCATACAGATGACATTGGTCTTGAATGCAGCGCTTGTCATGGTGAACTTTTTGCCATGCAGCGAGGTGTTGCTGAAAGATCTGGAAAACTTACCATGGCATCCCTTGCCGATGGCCTGTTTTGTGGCGCTTGTCATGATGGTGAAACAGCTTTTGCTTCTAATAGTAACTGCGTTGCATGTCATGAAATTCCTGAAGATCCAATCGTATGGACAAAACCTGTTAAGGCAGTTGTCTTCTATCATAAAGCCCATACAGAAGATTTTGGTCTCGAATGTGACTCCTGTCACGATGAAGCTTTTTCCATGAAAGTTGGAGCCGCAGAAAAATCCCCAAATTTCACCATGAAAGCTCTCTATGAGGGTAAATACTGTGGTACATGCCATGACGGTGAAACCGCCTTTGCCTCAAACACTCTCTGCAATACTTGTCACATTGGCGCAAAAGGATACGATCGCTTGATGGGTATCGATGCACACCCCGAAGGTGGTGAAAAAGGACACAGTGGACATTGATTTTGAAATAAATGTGCTCCGTTCGGTAAAACAGTGACAGATACTCAACAGCTTCCATCAATTCATCAGGTAAACAGCCTGATACAATATAAAGGCAGGAGATTACAATGGCAATCAATCAACTAACAGAAATTTTTACCCGGACGGAGGATACTCGTCTGGCAACCCCCGGGATCAACTGGGCGATGATTTTATTCCTAATTATGATTGTGGTCGGCCTCGGCCTCGGAGCATCGGGTTTCATCGTCGGTCATGAAGCAATCTATAACAATACCCGCGAAGTACCATGGGGATTATTAATAGCCACCTATGCATTCTGGGCAATAACTTCAACCGGCCTCTGCATTTATGCAGCCATATCCCATCTTTTTGGCGGCACACGCATGGCCATAGTCAGTAATAGAATGGTATGGATGTCAATCGTCTGTATTTTTGCCGCTTTTGCAACAATAGGTGTTGAAATTGCAAGTCCTCACAGAATGATCTTCTACAATATTATGTCACCAAACCCTATTTCCAATATCTGGTGGATGGGAACCCTTTATGGGATAGCAGTTGGTTGTATGATAATTGAATTCTTTGGTATTGTAACAGGCCTTGCTCGAATTGCTGTAATCATCGGAACAATGGGTGCATTTGCCGAAGTACTTGCAAATAGCTGCCTTGGCGGTGTTTTCGCAACCCTTCCTGCCAGGCCATACTGGTATGGCGGACAACTTCCAATTTACTTCCTAACTGCTGCTTTTCTTTCAGGTGCTGCTGCCACCATTCTTTTCAACTACCTTGCTTACAAATTAAGAGGTGCTGAAATGAGTGATGCTGTGAAAGATGGTATTAAAAGTGCGGGAAAAGCTATGACACTCGTACTTATTCTTTATTCTGTTGCTACTTTCTGGCGGCTGATTATGTACTTTGTTGGTGGTGCAGAGCTTGGGCGTATTGCTGCAGATGCCCTAATCAGTGGCCCTCTTTCACTAAACTTCTGGGTTATTGAAGTTTGTATAGGTCTTTTAATCCCACTGATACTTATTATCCTTACCCGTCTCCAAAATATTGCCATGATGGCAATAGCAGGATTCTTGATCCTTGTTGGTCAATTTTTTGCTCGTTACGACTTGGTCTCTGCTGGACTTCTTGTTCCTGGAACACTCGGCTGGGACAATGTTCCAACCTATTTAGACTATGTTCCCTCGCTTATTGAATGGTTAGTCATTGGTGGATCTATTGGTGTTGTAGGCTTTGGTTTCCTCATTGGTGAACGAGTATTCGGAAAAGTTTTTGATCAAAAAGAACATCACTGATTAAAAACACTTGCAGTAAAGAGACTTCTGTTACAGTAGCCTCTTTACTGTTAAACCCAATTACTCTCAGCAATCCTTCTCTGTTTCCTCATTTCCTAACTTTCGTTAACAATGTCAGACACAAAAAAAATTACTGAAATACAAAATAACATTAAAAATACTAACTCAGGTTCTATGGGTACCGGCTTCCCGGATGGTGGTAATGAACTCTTTCATGCTATTCAGGATCCGGTTCTGGTTGTAACTCCAGATGGAATTATTATTGATGCCAATAACACAGCACTTACTGCAGCAAAAAAAACAGCATCAGAAATTATTGGAAAAGGAATTTGTACTATTATTCACGGTGGCAGCTCACCCCATATTAAATGTCCATTGGAAGAATTCCTTAAAGCCTGCTCTTCACGAACTGAAGAGACCACACTTCCCGGACTTTCCG
>DQVD01000241.1 GCA_015661935.1 Desulfocapsa sulfexigens
CAGTTACTCTTCAATCGATCCAAATCAGGAATTATATCCGGCCGTTCATTTCCCTTAGCGAATGCAGGATCCATAGTGTCGTCTTAGAGTTCAGTTTTGATGGAAAAGTTATTAGGGCTGGAAATAAATAACTCGCCAACCCCTTACAAAAGTCCTGGCAGATTCTTTTGGTAAATAAAAGAACTAACATTACCAGACTGCACGCAAGCCCTCCTGTTTTCGTAGATAATCGATCCTTCTTTCCAGATCTATACGCCATTCAGCATGAATTCTCGCTGCCGATGGAGCAATCAGCTCCGGAAGACCATAAACAAGCCTGTCGGATGCCCGACTGGCCTCAATGACAGCCTCAATGGAGCGTGCACCAAACTTATAACGACTGAGCAACAGACGCAGCAGGAGACCAGAGGTTTTGCGCGCTGCCTTTTTCCAATGCGTATCCATCTGGTGAGCAATGATAAAGGCACGTTTCAATAAAATCCTGCGTAGCTCTTCAAGATCCTCACTTGTAGCCGAATCCCGCAAAAGAATATCAGGTATTTCAATACCATCAATATCGAGTACCACACGCAGTCGACTCATAAAATCAGGAATCTTCAAAGTCTTCATCAGAGCTAGGGAATTCTGATCAGTTGGATCAAGAAGCTTCTCCATGCCACTCCAGCTGGCCTTCACACCACCAGCAAAGACAAATATTGCCCGCCCGATAAAATGTGGAATCCCATTCACATAGGTCACACCATCCTGCATGGATGGCAGAAAATACCTGAGATATCCAAATTCATGCCCATCATAGCGACAATCAAACTCATCCCAGAAGACGATGGGAACCTTGCCTCTTGCCACAGCAGCACGAACCGGCTCAATGGCAGAGTTAATCTCATCGGGGGAGGCAAACTGGGTCAGATTAAACTCGAAGAAGTCAAAAGGATCCCCTTCAAATCGTTCTGAAATGACACGTGCAACCTCTTTTACAGCAAAGGATTTTCCGGAACCCGGAGGACCAAAAACACCGAGACAGAGAGGCCGTAGGACATGCTCTTTAGACACATATGAATCCATCACATTCTGCAGAGTGATCACAGGATCAATTTCAGCAGGATCAGTTGTTCGCAGGTGCCCAACCTGAAAGATTGGCAGATTCCCGAAACCATTCTTTCGATTCACCTCTTCTTTTAAATCATGAAGAACTGATACAATCTCATCCATGTAGTCATGAGAGCCACTCAGTGAACCACTCTCACCGGCTGATGATGATTTGCGAAAATAGAAAAAACTTCTGAGTGCACGCTTTTTCTCCTCGGACCAGATTTGTGCAGCAACAAGATCAATGATTGCTTCAAAATCAGCAGTCAGCGGAGGAAGCTCAAAGAAGGATGGGTCAGGGCCATGATCCATAAAGGAACAGGCATAGCCACCTGGAAAACTTTTAGCAAAATCCAGGTTTGGAAACTCCAGTGTCTCTTTAAAATAGTAGCCATGTTTGTACAAAAGATCCCAGTTATTCAGAATCCGCTTTGACAAATCATAAAAATAATTTTTGCTGAAATTAAACTCACCAAAACGCATGGCGTCCATGGCCAGCATAGCAGGAAGCAAGGTGTCATAGCATGGTACAGATCCGCGCTGACGCGGAGAACTTTTTTCGGGCAAACAGCCCTTACGATGTCTAAAGAAAACAGCATCCGGGCCAATATAGAGGACACCATGAGGAAACATTTCCACAACAATATGACAACGAAATTGTGCTGATTTGTTATCCCAGAGGCCAACCTCCCCGGTACGCAGAGCCCGCAGACACATGGCAACAATGGTTTCCCAGTTAACAGAACAATCCATCTCCATGCGGGTTGTCTCAAGGTCTGAGAGTCTGCAGAACAGGACAAATCTCTCCTTAAGCAGTTTGGCCCAATTTCCCCAATACGCAACGGAAATCCCCATGGCAATGGCCCAGAGATTTGGATTACGATCCAGATCCTCCTGGCTGATTTCCGGAGGATGACCGGAATCATCAATAACAATCAATCCATTATTATCAGTGAATATCTCCCTGTTGGAATCATCCACCACAAAATCTTCTGCCGAGCTTGATCTGCCCCCGGCCGGTAAATACTGGTTGACCATGAACCAGCCGTGATCATCTTTATCCACTGCAGTATGTGGATATTTCCTGAATATCTGAAAAATATCTTTCTGCTTACCATAGGTCACAGAATGAATCCGCGGATTAATGTCTGATTCTGACACATAGGCAGACAGCCAGGTCAGCAACTGTTCCAGACGCCCATATTCAACTGATACATTGCCAGCCATAAGCTCAATGTGATCACCGGGATTATAGCCATAGGCCGGAAGATTTCCCTCTTCCAGTAAACTGACCTGTTTGATCGGTAAATTACGAATTTTGACATTGGACCCAAGCAAGGTCAACTTTTGGTCGTATTCAGACATATTTTATACCAGTTGAAAAAAGGATACCGCTAAACGCACAATGAGAGGACAAGCCTCTCATTGTACACTTCCAAATTTCAGGCAGACACTATACTGCCGTCACTTTTTTTATAAAAGACCTGATTTATCAAGTGCAAAAACGGCCCCTTTATATGATATGACAATAACAGCCACATATCCGAGTAACAATAAAGTAGTCATGGATTTCTCCTTTTTTTCATTCGTTAATAAGCTTCATGATCCAGTGCGTCTTCCGTTGACAGCTTCTTCGAATCCATCTGTTTCCAAAGATACGTTACATATGCAAGAAGAACAGGAATAAACAGAGCCACATAGGTCATAACCATCAAAGTATACCTGCTTGATGAGGCATTATAGATGGTAAGGCTTGACTGCAGGTCATAGGTAGATGGATAGAATGCTGTTCCATTAAATGCGGGCAGACAGAGCACACACAATCCGACAAACACTGTGCCAAGTCCTGCAGGCCAGATCCCTTTATAGCTATCCTTTAATGCACCCAGCAACACACCCCAAATTACCAGCCCGATACCGCCAAGCAGCAGGAGAAGAAGATGTGGAAGAGCAAGGAGATTAAAGAAGTATTTAAAAGATACCATGGAAACAACCCCCTCTTCATCTACACCAAAACCTTTCCGCAACAAGACAGACACAACTACGTAGAGTAGAAAAGGAAGAGCACAGATAAAGTTTGTAAGTACTGCTTTACGCAATCTTTGTTCAAGTGCAGAAAACGCACCTAAATCGATACTATTAAGCAGGTACAATGCCCCGAGTACTCGGGCATTAAAGACAAGAAAGAGGCCGAGTGAAAGATTAAACAACGAAAAAGCAGCTTCCAGTCCACGAAGATTCACCCCGGCAATGGTATACTGCCACGTCACCTGGTTCATATCATTCAGTGAAAAAGCGGATCCGGTATAAAATGTCCCCACTGCGGCACCGATGAGCAATACCCCTACAGAACCGTTAATAAACATAAACAATTCATAGGTTTTTCTTCCCCATACATTACCGTGTTTTGACCGATACTCATAACTCACAGCCTGAACAATAAAGGTGAAGAGGATGAGTACCCACACCCAGTACGCACCACCAAAACTCGTGGAGTAAAATTTGGGAAATGAGGCAAAAAGAGCTCCGCCAAAAAGAACCAGGGTGGTAAAGGGAAGTTCCCATTTACGCCCGAGTGAATTCACGACAAGCGCACTTTCAGTGTCAGTCTTCGCCACCTGCCAAAGCAAGGTCTGCCCCCCCTGAACAAACATAAGAAAAAGAAAAATTGCGCCCACTACTGAGCAGATAATCCACCAGATTTGCTGTAAAGTAACATAATCTAAATTTGATATCATTTTCAATGGCCCTCCGGTCCGGCTGCTATTGCTTTCAGCATAATTGAAATTTCTGCAATCAGAAGAATGGTGAAAACAACTGCAAACATTGCTAATGTGATCTGGACAGCAGTGACCGAAAGGTTTGTTGTCGCGATCTTCACCGGCATAAGCCCCTGAATAGCCCAGGGCTGACGACCAACTTCTGCTGTGACCCATCCTGCCTGCTCGGCAAGGAATGCCATAAGTCCTGTGAAAAGACCAACTGGAAGCAGCCAACGCTTTTCTGTTATGACACCCTTAAAGGTATAAAAAAGAAACGCTGCAAAGATAACGGGAAGCAATGAGCCCATCATGACCATCAAATGAAAAGAATTAAAAACTATATTCACAGGCGGCACAGCCTCTTCAGGATTATCAAGATACCCGTACCCCATAAACTCCTTATTCACATCAAAGCGGGCAAGGGCGGCCTCAGCGGTTACATCATCTTTATTCCTCTTGGCATCTTTAAATGCAGCA
The DNA here is from genome assembly GCA_015661935.1 of Desulfocapsa sulfexigens. Classification (GTDB taxonomy): domain Bacteria; phylum Desulfobacterota; class Desulfobulbia; order Desulfobulbales; family Desulfocapsaceae; genus Desulfocapsa; species Desulfocapsa sulfexigens_A. Next base: position 4,326 of record DQVD01000241.1, read on the forward strand.
AGATCGGCCAGTGCCAGCCTGCCTTTTTCCATCATAGTGTTTACGCCCATGACATTTTGTTCTTCATTGCCATAAACAAGATCATCAATACCAGGTACAAACGATCCAAACTCTCGATTGGCAAGCAAGGACAAGACTCTGGGAACTTTTACCTGCATCAGAAAAGCATCCTGTACATCTCCGGGAACTTTAGTGTCATTCATGATTCCCATGGCCACCAGTCCCGCACCGTGTTCTCCCTTATACAGGCCTTCCATGGCAGCTAGTTTCATTGGCTGTTTTTGTGCCACTTCATAGGCTGCTTCATCACCGGTAAATCCGACGAAGAGAGACGCAACGAGACCAAAAACAGAAGCGACAATAATTGATCTCTTTGCCACCTCAACATGCTTTTTCTTTATCAGATACCAGCAGGAAATTGTAAGAACAAAAGCGGAGGCCATCACAAAGCCTGACGACGATGTATGGGTAAATTTAGATACTGCAACAGGATTAAAGACAACTTCTGCAAAATTCTCCATCTCAAAACGGGCAGTATCAGCATTAAATGCCATCCCAACAGGGTTCTGCATCCAGCCATTGGCAACCAGAATCCAAACGGCAGACAGGTTGGAACCGATGGCAACCATCCAGGTGGAAAAACAGTGAAAGCCTTTAGACACCCTGTCCCAGCCAAAAAACATGACAGCAAAGAAACTGGCTTCCATGAAGAATGCAAAAAGTCCCTCAATGGCTAGTGGTGCTCCAAAAATGTCACCAACCATCCAGGAGTAATTGGACCAGTTGGTTCCAAACTCAAATTCCAGAATAATACCTGTGGCAACACCAATGGCAAAATTGATACCAAACAGGGTCATCCAGAAACGGGTTATTTTTTTCCACTCTTCATTTCCTGTTTTGAGATAAATCGTCTCATAAAAAGCACAGAGAAATGACAATCCGAGCGTCAACGGCACAAAAATCCAATGATACATGGCCGTAAACGCAAACTGCACTCTCGACCAGTTCACTAAACTGGGATCCACATCAATCATTTTTTCCTCCTTTGATTAGGAACGGGAACTCAATTAATTGAACAAAAAAGAATTGGCATTTTTTCGTATTCAAGGCGCGAGGCGGAAACATAGCAGGTTATGTGACCAGCGAGCAACGCAGAAGACAAAAAAAAAGACATAATTTGTTCAGTTTATTTCGTGTCCGTTCCTTAATTAATACTTGCGGCTGTTCTGGTCAAATGCTCCAGAACATAATCACCACGTTGTTTATCTGTTTCAA
>DQVD01000409.1 GCA_015661935.1 Desulfocapsa sulfexigens
AACTTTGTTCCCGAGAGGAGAGCTACCCCGAGGCAAGTACAAAGAAGAAGTGCATGGTTCAAATCATACGTTATGGGAAGAATATATAAAGACTTTGCAACGCTTACCGAAACAAGAGATGATTACATAGAGAGAATTGATGCACTATCCCGGTTACTTGCAGGTTACAAAAATCGTGTCTACTATGCTGTACCTATCTCTTTTTTATTAGGTTCAGACTAACCATTCACCAGACATCAAAAGTTGCAGTAAACCTGGTACTGTAGCGTTTTCCAGTACCTCAGTAAGCGTTTACCGATTCCACCATCATCCAGCAGAGTCTCAACAGCAGCCACCTGCTCGGCTCTAAGTTGCATTCCCGATAAATGATATCTTGATGTCTAGCCATATTTGGATCTGTATTCATAATTACCTGAAAGTGATTTGCGTCTTTTGTGTGAAGACTATCCTGAAAAAGTAGAAGCTCTTTGGGTTCTGATAAACTCATTCATCGAATACATGTCAAGATATACTCTGGAAGCTATTACGAAATAAGCCATCCAGCTTCTAGTTCATTAAAAGCACAATTCTTTAACATTTTTCATTTCAGCTCCAAACATAGTGTGCTAATGTGCTGGTGTGTGTTGTTATATTATCAAAAGAGTACCTCTAGCTGCTAACTATTCAACTGCACGACACTTGTGCGTGCATAGCCCTAAGTGTCGATAAATAGTTACACGTTTTATTAACACGAAACACAGAGAGTTATCCCATGTTTGAATCAAAATTACAGACTGAAATCCAGAACAAAATCAATAAAAAGATCGCGCCATTATTTTCCAAATATAATATGGATTTTAGTGGACTTGAATCCAGTATGAAATGGAAACCCATTGTTCTTATAATAGGCAATTACTCTTCCGGTAAATCAACCTTGATTAATGAAATCATAGGTACTAATGTCCAGCGCACCGGCCAAGCACCCACCGATGATGCCTTTACTGTGATAACTTCAGAGGGAAGTGGCAAGCCACCGGAAGTCCCCGGATCCACGCTCATCAATGACGATTACTTACCATTTGTTAAATTCAAAAAATATGGTGAGAAACTTATCTCCCACTTGTGCCTGAAAAATATCGACTCACCTGACTTTGAGAACATGGCCATCATTGACAGCCCTGGAATGCTTGATGCCACAACTGAAAAAGATCGCGGCTATGATTACATGGAAGTGCTCGGTGAATTTGCCAAAATGGCCGACCTCATTGTCCTCATGTTTGATCCTCATAAGGCAGGAACTATTAAAGAGACCTACTCGGCTATACGAAACACTCTACCTGAAAAATCAGGCGAAGACAGAATCGTTTTTGTTATGAGTCGTATTGATGAGTGTGATAATATCAGCGACCTTGTTCGTTCTTATGGAACATTATGCTGGAATATGTCCCAGATGACAGGTCGCAAAGATATTCCCCATATTTATCTTACTTATTCTTCTGATGTGGCAAATTCCACCAAGGCTGTAGATAATTTATGGCCTCAGGAGCGGACAGATCTCATAAAAAAGATACACGCGGCCCCCGCTCTTCGTCTGAACCATATATTGGAAGATATTGATCGTCAGGTACATGAGCTGCAAATAGTCTGCGAGGCCATGACCGAATTTACAAAAAGGGGTCGGAAACTCTTCGGAAAGATCGGGAACATTACAATAGGTTTTGCTATTGGTTTGTTTTGTTTTGGTGATGTCTTAACCAACTCCATTATTTCTCTGCCAAAACAAACCCTCATCTCATCACTGCGAGGAGAGGGTTTTTCTTTCATGAACCTGATCCTTCCCCTTATTTTTCTTTGCGGTACTCTGGTGTTGGGAGCAGTACTTTTCAATGTTTTTGGATTCAAAAGACTTCTCAGGGACACTCTTTCAGACAGCAGCAAACTTGTTAATCTGGAAAATGAATACCAGAGAAACCTCTGGAAAAAAATGGCAGGAACAACCAATGAGCTCTTGCAAAAGAGTAAAGCCAAAGACATTTGGCATGCACATTCCAGTAACCTCTCAAAAATAGGCCGATTTCTTGATGGTGATCTGAAAAAATATTATGACAAATTAAAATCCTGATTTGGACGGCATGACAATTCCATTTAAGTAGGTCGGGATGTAAAAAATGGTATTGTGTTCCCAAAATCTTCCGGAATCTTTAGCATTATTGAAAGGCAGGATCATTGAATTGACTCTGCCTTTTCTATTTCCAACCTTCATCAAAATGAAGACGAACTTACTTCTCTATCTTCTGCCAGCCATCATTACAATAAAGATAATGAGGATTAAAGCGGCTCTTATAATTCATGGCAGCCACCTCCTCAATATAATAACCAAGGTACAGATATGAGATATCCAGCTTCAAACAGGTATCAATCATGGTTAAAATATTAAAAGTTCCCAAACTTCTGGATGCTTCATCCGGATCAAAATAAAAATAGACCGCGTTCATCCAATTCTGTCCAATATCCACTATTCCGGTACCAACCAGCCGACCATTTAAACGAAAACGAATCTCCATACCGGGAATGATTCGATTAAGAAAAAAGCCCTCATAATAAGATCTCCCGTCATTGTTTTTCTGGGGGTAGCGGCTCCTGAGAAATTTTTCACAGAGTTTGATATTCTCTTCATTTGCTTTCAGGGGCGCAAATTCAATATCTATATCCTGATTTTTCTTGAGAACCCGGCGCTGATTTCGATTCAGCTGCATTTCCTGCGGATGAAGCCGAATAGGGATACAGGCTGAGCAATCATGGCAGTGCATGGTGTAAAGGCAGTTCCCGTTTCTTCTGTAGCCGGAAGCAAGAAACAGCTCCATAACGCGTTCTGAAAGGGGTGAAAATAACGCTTGGTAGAATATGGCGTCATGGGGAAGATGGTAAGGACACTCCACAGCCATCTCCGCAAAAAAACGTTCCATCCTGGTTTCGAGAAAACCAAAATCCCGTTGGCATTGTTCGTCGTAAAGGGACACTCTGTATTGTCTTGTTGAAGTTTTAGATGAGCCGGTAACACACCGGCCTTTTGTTTTTTATAATAAGGATAGGATAAAGGCAGAAAACCAATGCATAAACAGCCCCATAACTTCAGCCTTCAGTCTTTCCACCTTCTACCTTTACCTACACCAATCCCTGATCAAGCATGGCATTAACAACCTTCACAAAACCTGCAATATTAGCTCCGGCAACATAATTTCCCTGCACACCATACATCTCTCCTGCATCAACACAGGTTCGATGAATAGATTTCATGATCTGCTTCAGGCGCTCATCAACCTCTTCCCGCGGCCAGGAGAGACGCATGGAGTTTTGAGCCATTTCAAGACCTGATACTGCAACCCCGCCAGCGTTTGCTGCTTTTCCAGGTGCATACAATAAACGATGTTCAACGAAAAGATCTACGGCATCTGGAACGGATGGCATATTGGCACCTTCACTGATTAAACCAACACCGTTAGTCACCAGATTTTGTCCATCCTGTGCATTGATTTCATTTTGGGTGGCGCAGGGAAAAGCACAATCTGCCTTATGTGCCCAGAGTGGGTTGTACTCCAGCGATGGATCAATGGGAGTATAAATCGCAT
>DQVD01000118.1 GCA_015661935.1 Desulfocapsa sulfexigens
AACAGTTTTATCATGAGCTGAATAGCACTACGATGATCAGAAAAAGATTTGCTTACGTCAGCCTCCCGTCTAGCACCTGTATCATCAAAGTATGTCAGTTTGGCATTTCCGGTATCTTCACCAATCTGTTCAATCACACCGGAGGCAAGAACTGAAAGATTAAGCATGTTAAACAATTGAAATTTAAGCGATGAACTGCCGGCATTCAGCACTAATATTTTCATAAGGACTCCCCTAATCAGCCTTTTTAATAGCCTCTATCATGTGCAATGCATGGTGAGTAGCGGCCACATCATGAACTCGAACAATATCAACACTAGAGAAACCGACAAGGGCTGAGATAACTGCAGTTGGTAAATCGCGGTCTTCCACTTGCAGTCCGGTTATATCTCCAATAAATCGTTTACGGGAATGCCCCAGAAGAAGTGGGCAGCCAAGAGATTTGAATTCTACTAAATGTTTGATAATGGAAAGATTATGAGCGACAGTCTTGCCAAAACCAATACCGGGATCAAGGGTAATGCGTTCTGGGTCAATTCCATTTTGAATAAGCCAGGCAAGCCGTTCCTTAAAGAAATGAGTTATATCTGCTATCACATCATTATATTGCGGTTTCACCTGCATGCTCCCAGGTGTACCCTGCATGTGCATAATAATCACTGGTACGCTTGTTTCCTGGACAAGTGACAGCATTTCAGGGTCTTTCCGTAATGCGGAAATGTCATTTATGATATCAGCTCCAGCTTCAAGTGCCTGACTGGCAACTACCGCCTTGGTGGTATCAATGGAGATGGGAATGGAATGCGCAGAACGTATACCGCGAATGGCAGGGATGACCCGATTCAATTCTTCCTGCTCTGTTACCGGTTCAGCAAATGGGCGTGTTGATTCACCTCCCACATCAATAATATCTGCTCCTGAAACAATAAGGGCCTCTGCCTGAGAACAGGCAGAGGCCGCTGAATCAAACTGACCGCCATCGGAAAATGAGTCGGGTGTCACATTTAAGATACCCATTATTTTCGGGAGGGTCATATCTATTCCTTAGGTTTTTCCTCAGGTGCTACAGGAGTCTCCTCTACATCCTGAACTTCTTCTGGTGCTGCCTCTTCTGAAACTTCAGATTCCGTTACATCTTCTGTCTCCTGAGACTTGTCTTCAGCTTCTTCTGCAACGGAAGCTTTAACGGTTTTCTTTGGAGTAGTTTTTTTCGTTTTTTTTACAGGCTCAGGTTCTTCTTTTACAGTCCGTTCATACTGACCGGGACGGAGTTCATCAAGGACATCTTCGATGTCTTCAAGAACAATGGTCTCTTTTTCAAGTAATTCCTCAGCCACCCTCTTCAAGATATCCATATTTTCAGTGAGCATCTGGATAACTTTATCATTTGCAGCCTCAATGATCTTTCGCACTTCATCGTCAATCTTACGCGCGGTGTCCTCACTAAAATCTCGATGTTGACTGATTTCGCGGCCAAGGAAAATCTGTTCTTCTTTTTTACCGTAGGCAAGGGGCCCGAGAGCTTCACTCATTCCCCATTCGCAAACCATTTTACGTGCCATTTCAGAGGCTCTTTCGATATCATTTCCAGCACCGGTGGTAATTTCATCGAAAATAAGCTTTTCAGCAATACGACCACCAAAAAGAATACAAAGTGAATTCTCCAGGAAGGTTTTGGAATGAGTATAACTCTCATCGGTGGGCAACTGCATGGTAACACCAAGTGCACGACCACGTGGGATGATAGATACCTTATGAATAGGGTCAGTGCCGGGCAACAAGCGCGCAACTATGGCATGCCCCGCTTCATGATAAGCAGTAATCTCTTTTTCACTATCTGTTATAATCATGGAACGGCGCTCGGCGCCCATCATGATCTTATCTTTGGCTCTGTCGAGCATATCTTTATCGATCTTTTTGGCTCCACCTCGAGCAGCCATAAGAGCAGCCTCATTCACAAGATTTTCAAGATCGGCTCCTGAAAAACCGGGAGTACCACGAGCAACGATTGCCATATCCACATCACTTCGCATCTTGGTTTTCTTCGCATAAATCTCAAGAATTTTCTGACGTCCAAGAACATCAGGTACGGGAACAATTACCTGACGATCAAAACGGCCGGGCCGAAGGAGGGCCGGATCAAGAACGTCAGGCCTGTTCGTTGCGGCAACGATGATAACACCTTCATTCTCCTCAAAACCATCCATCTCTACAAGAAGTTGATTCAGAGTCTGCTCACGCTCATCATGACCTCCGCCCAGACCTGCGCCACGATGACGCCCGACGGCATCAATCTCATCAATAAAGATGATACACGGTGCATTTTTCTTACCCTGAGTAAAGAGATCACGAACTCGCGACGCTCCCACACCCACAAACATCTCCACAAAGTCAGAACCGGAAATGGTGAAGAAAGGGACATCAGCTTCGCCTGCGATGGCTTTGGCAAGAAGGGTCTTTCCGGTTCCAGGGGAACCAGCGAGTAAAACACCTTTTGGGATACGGGCACCAAGTTTGGTGAATTTTTCCGGCTCTTTCAGGAAATCGATAATCTCTTCAAGTTCTTCTTTGGCTTCATCAATACCTGCCACATCTTCAAAGGCTACCTTGTGTTCACCCTTTTCCAGAAGTTTAGCTTTGGTTCTTCCAAAGGAAAGTGCTCCACCTTTGCCACCACCCATCTGCATCTGACGCATAAAAAAGACCCAGACACCAATAAGCAGCAACATGGGAAACCATGAAACAAAGATGGTCATCAATAAGGATTCTTTCTGAACTTCCTTGACTGAAATATCCGCACCGTTGTTGCGCAAAATAGATATCATCTCATCATCATTAACAGGATAAACTGCCCGAAAGGGCTTACCGTCCCTCATGTTTCCGGAAACGATATCGCCCGAGATCTGAACCTGAGAAATATCATGACTTTCGACAGCAGCCACAAACTGACTGTAGGTCAGGGAGGTCGTTTGACCCTGGGGCTTGTTAAAGAGATTAAAGAGCAGGATCATGGAAAGACCAATCACCAGCCACATAGAAAGATTTTTATAAAAAGTATTCAACTATTCCTCCGCAACTCCTGATTAAACAAAGATGACGCTACAAGCGCGTCAGAATTTCCCAAACAACGGTAATTTATAATAAGGGTGTTCAAGCACTCTGTCGAGGGCTTAGCCGATTTTTTTCTGCTAATAGCAGATCCCCCATCGGTTTTCAGCAAATATGGTTGTGATAAAATGGAGTTAAGTATCTACAACTCTCATTAGTGCCTTACAGATTATTATATTATCTTTTTCCAGGAAAACAATCTAATAAGGAACGGGAATTAAATAACCTGAACATATCGGAGTCTCGTACCTCGCTTACCTGCGCTGTAATTTTTTCGTCAGCCATACTTTAAAAAGCTTTGCATACTCCCTGTATGTAACGTTTTCTCAAGTATAGCTGGCAGAACAAAGGACAAGCAAGATGGTCAGGTTATTTAATGTACGTTCCTAAGGCAATTACCCTGCTCAGCAGGGTTTTATTTTTCTTGTGAAATATTGTACCGGCTGTACATCAATCTCTTTTTCACTCATAGCCTTCATCGCCATCGCAAAGGCAACCGCGCCAGTTGCTGTAGTAGTATAAGGAATATGTAACTCCAGTGCCGCCCGACGAATGGCGTACGAATCTTCAGTGGCACGACGTCCCATGGAAGTATTTACTACCCAGGAAATCTGATTATCCTGCATTTTATCCAGGATATGCGGCCGTCCCTGGGAAATTTTATTCACAGGCTCACAAGGGATACCATTTGATTTCAGGAACTCTGCAGTTCCACTGGTGGCAACAAGATCAAAATCCATTTCAACAAGAGCTTTAGCAGGAGCAAGCATGGTTTGTTTATCGTTGTCCCGGACACTGATAAAAACCGTACCGGAAACCGGAAGAGCAGTTCCTGCAGCGAGCTGACCTTTGGCAAGAGCCAGGCCTAAATCATCATCAATCCCCATGACTTCACCTGTGGATTTCATCTCAGGACCAAGCAGAGTATCTACATTATCAAAGCGATCAAAGGGAAAAACAGCCTCTTTTACAGCCCAGTGACTGTTTTCAACCTCAGTTGTAAGCCCAAGTTCTTTTAACGTCTTGCCCATCATGAGCTTAGTGGCAATTTTTGCAAGAGGAATTCCTGTTGCCTTGGAAACAAATGGAACTGTTCTCGATGCTCTGGGGTTTACCTCAAGAATATACAAATCATCACCTTTTACAGCATATTGAACATTCATAAGACCAATAACACCAAGCTCGAGCGCCATGGCACGGCTGGCCTCTTTAATCTCAGCGATCATATCTGCAGATAGAGTATGCGGCGGTAACACACAGGCAGAATCGCCTGAATGAATCCCGGCTTCTTCGATATGCTGCATGATTCCACCGATGATAGTATCATCACCATCACAGAGTGCGTCCACATCCACCTCAATGGCATCTTTTAAAAACTTGTCTATCAGTACCGGATGATCGGCTCCTGCAATACCGGGGATCGCCATAAAATCACGAAGTTCATCGTCATCGTAGACAATACGCATATCCCGTCCACCAAGAACATATGAAGGACGAACCACAACAGGATACTCGATCTTGTTTGCAACCGTGAGCGCTTCTTCCAGAGTGAAAACCGTATCATTAGCCGGCTGTCGAAGACCAAGCTTCAGCAAAAACTGCTGAAAACGTTTTCGATCTTCTGCCCGATCAATGGCATCAGGAGGTGTGCCGATAATGGGAACGCCTTCTTCTGCCAGCGCAACGGCCAGATTAAGCGGAGTCTGCCCACCAAACTGAACAATAACTCCATCCGGTTTTTCAAGATCAATAATGTTTAAAACATCTTCAAAGGTAAGCGGCTCAAAATAGAGTTTATCAGAAGTATCATAATCCGTGGAAACTGTTTCAGGGTTGGAATTGACCATGATGGATTCCACACCAATTTCTGCCAGTGCAAAAGAGGCGTGAACACAGCAATAATCAAACTCGATTCCCTGTCCAATACGGTTGGGTCCGCCACCAAGGATAATAATCTTCTTTTTATCCGTTGCAGCTGCCTCATTTTCCTGCTCGTAGGTGGAGTAGTAATAGGGGGTGTATGATTCAAATTCTGCCGCACAGGTGTCCACGGATTTGTACACGGGTTCCACTTCCAGATTTTTCCTGAGCTCCCGGACATCTTTTTCTGATGTTCCAGTGAGAAAAGCAAGCTGATGATCGGAAAAACCGTACTCTTTACAACTTCTGAGGAAAGTGGGATTCAGCCCCTGAAAGCCCTTTTCACGAATGCTGTTTTCTTTTGCTGCAATCTGTTGAAAATTATGCAGGAACCAGGGATCTATCCCGGTCAGTTCAAAGAGTTTTTCAATGGAAGTATCGCGTTTTAATGCTTCATGAAGGTAATTCATCCGTTTGGAATTTGGTTTGCGCAAACCTGCCTCAAGATCTTCGAGATCAAGATGACTGAGTTCTTCCCTGCCGTCCCCGCCAAAACCAAAGCGTCCGGTTTCAAGTGATCGCATCCCCTTCTGGAAAGCTTCTTTAAATGTTCGCCCCATGGCCATGGTTTCCCCCACAGACTTCATGGCAGTACCCAGAACGTCCTCTGCTTCGGGGAATTTTTCAAAGGTCCAGCGTGGGATTTTCACCACACAGTAATCAATGCTTGGTTCAAAAGCGGCATATGTCTCACGGGTAATATCGTTCTTTAATTCATCAAGCGTATAGCCGACTGCCAGTTTTGCAGCAATTTTTGCAATGGGAAAACCGGTTGCCTTGGAAGCCAGAGCCGAACTTCTGGAAACACGGGGGTTCATCTCAATGACCATCAACTCCCCATCAACAGGATTAACAGCAAACTGGACATTGGATCCACCTGTCTCAACACCAATTTCACGAATAATGGCAATGGAAGCATCACGCATATCCTGATATTCACGATCGGTTAACGTCTGTGCCGGTGCGACAGTGATCGAATCACCGGTATGCACGCCCATGGCATCAATATTTTCAATGGAGCAAATGACTACCACATTATCTTTGGAATCACGCATGAGCTCAAGCTCAAACTCTTTCCAACCCAGAAGACTCCGTTCAAGCATAATCTCAGTGGTCATGGACAGATCAAGACCTGACGCAGAAAGTTCTTCAAGTTCCTGACGATTATAGGCAACACCACCACCTGTTCCGCCCAGTGTGAAACTTGGCCGTACAATAACGGGAAACCCGATTTCATTCCCGACTTTCATAGCATCAGCGAGCGTATGAACAATAAAGGATTTAGGAACATGTAAACCAATGTTCTCCATTGCCTCTTTAAACTCTTCCCTGCCCTCAGCCTTTTTAATGACACTCACATCAGCAGCCAGCATCTCCACATTGTACTTCTCAAGTGCACCGGTCTCTGCAACTTTAATGGCAGTGTTCAATGCTGTTTGCCCACCAAGTGTGGGCAGCAGAGCATCAGGGCGTTCCTTTTCGATGACCTTGATCACCATTTCAGGAGTGATTGGCTCAATATAAGTAGAATCAGCAAGCTCTGGATCGGTCATGATCGTAGCCGGATTGGAGTTGATGAGGACAACTTCATAGCCCTCTTCCTTCAATGCCTTTACTGCCTGAGCACCCGAATAATCGAATTCACAAGCCTGACTGATTATAATTGGGCCGGAGCCTATGATAAGAATCTTTTTTATATCTGTACGTTTTGGCATGGCAGAGAAATTTTCTGAGTTTTAACGTTTTTTTACTTTTGCTTTTCGTCGATTAGGAACGGGAACGCAATAAATTGAACAAAAAATAATTGGCATTTTTTTCGTATTCAAGGCGCAAGGCGGGAACATAACGGGTTATGTGACCAACGAACAACGCAGAAGACAAAAAAGATGAGATTAATTTGTTCAGTTTATTTGTAACCGTTCACCAGACATCAAATTTTGCAGTAAACCTGGTATTGTAGGTGTTTTCCAGTACCTTAGTAAGCGTTTACCGGTGCATCATCCTTATAAAACGATCAAAAAGATACATGGCATCATGTGGGCCTGGAGCATGCTCCGGGTGATATTGAACAGAGAAGGCCGGATATTTTTTATGCCGTATTCCTTCAACCGAACCATCGTTCAAATTAATATGAGTCAATTCCACATCATCAGAATTCAAACTATCCATATCCACACAAAATCCATGGTTCTGGGAGGTAATCTCCACCTTACCGGTGCTGAGATCCTTCACCGGCTGATTACCGCCGCGATGCCCGAATTTAAGCTTGAATGTGGAGCCACCACAGGCAAGAGCAAGGATCTGATGTCCAAGACAAATTCCAAATATGGGTTTTTTACCAAGAAGTGCTCGAATTGTAGCCACCACACCAGGCACACCTTCAGGATCACCGGGACCATTGGAGAGGAAAATTCCGTCTGGATTCATGGCAAGCACAGTGTCTGCACCAGTTGAAGCGGGAACCACCTGCACCTGACAGCCTTTTTCTGTCAATATGCGGGACTGATTATATTTAAGACCAAAATCAAAGGCCACAACCTTAAAGGGCTTATCAATTCCTGCCTGCACAGTTGTAAAGTCAGTTCCTGGAACCGCTCTATTATCGGCCCAGCCGTAAGGTTCCTTGCAGCTCACTTTACTCACCATGTCCTGCCCGACAAGACCTGTCCAGGCACGAGCTTTTGCCACAAGTGATTCAGGATCAAGATCAACAGTTGAGATAACACCCTTCATAGCACCTTGTATTCTAATATGCCGAACAAGTGCGCGGGTATCGAGGCCTTCAACACCAAGGATTCCATACTCGTTCAAAAAATCTGCCAGAGTCTGTTCCGATCTGAAATTGGATGGATAGCCATGATACTCTTTTACGAGAAAGGCTTTTGGATGAACAGAATCGGACTCCATATCAGCTTTATTTACACCATAATTTCCGATGAGAGGATAGGTCATGGTGACAATCTGACCAGTATATGAGGGATCGGTCAAAATTTCCTGATATCCGCTCATGGAGGTATTGAAAACGATTTCACCAATGGCTTCGCCGGATCCGGTAAAGGAACGCCCTTCAAATAAGGTTCCATCTTCCAGGGCAATCAATGCTTTCATATATTTCCCTTGTTCTTCGCTTCTTAAGAAACAGCTCTTTGCCGAGCTTTATCCGCTATTTTATATACTATTTTATTATAATATTACATTTCTGACAGTGTAGACAAAAATCCTACTATTAGACTCAAGATACGAAGTTGAGTCAACAGGAATCGGGAAAGCAATGGCAAAACCCGATTATTAGGCAATTTGGGTTCCATTTTCCTTTTTTTCTTTTTCTTTATTGAATATTAATATATGTTATTTTTTTCACACTTTCACTCTTTCCAGAAGGAACAATCATGCATAAAATAATACTTTCACTTATTCCAGCACTTTTTTTATTATTTATTTCATTTGGAGAATCCGCAATGGCAGAAAAGAAACTGGCAGATGGCATGTACGCTAAATTCGTCACTAATAGAGGCGAAATCATCTGCGAACTTGAATACGTAAAAACCCCTCTCACCGTAGCAAACTTTGTGGGTCTCGCAGAAGGTACCAAAGAGCTTGGCGGTGGTGCTGGAAAAGCAGGCTCTCGATTTTATGACAACCTTACCTTTCATCGGGTAATTAACGATTTTATGATTCAGGGCGGATGCCCGCTGGGAACCGGTACAGGTGGACCGGGTTACACCTTCCCTGATGAAATAGATCCGAGCCTCAAACACAGCACCCCCGGCATCCTGTCAATGGCTAATGCAGGCCCCGGTACCAACGGCAGTCAGTTCTTTATCACCCATGTTCCCACCCCGCACCTTGATGGAAAGCACACTGTCTTTGGTCATGTGGTCTCCGGTATGGATGTGGTAAACAAAATAAAGAAAGATGATAAGCTTGAAACAATTGAGATCATCCGTGTAGGAGCTGAAGCAAAGGCCTTCAAAAGTGACCAGGCTGCCTTTGATGCACTCCTTGAAAGCCATGAAGCAAGGCGCAAAGAAAAAGAACTCGCTGCCATGGAAGAAGCCATGGAACAGATCAAGAGACAATATCCCGATGCAATCACCACCGACACAGGTCTTAAGTATGTTGTCAATGCTGAAGGATCGGGAGACACTCCTGCAGTCGGAGCTATGGTCAAGGTTCATTATACAGGTAAATTGCTCGATGGAACCAAATTTGATTCCTCTGTAGATCGGGGAACCCCCATTGATTTCCCTGTTGGCCAGGGGAGAGTTATAAAAGGATGGGATGAAGCGCTGCTTACAATGAAGAAGGGTGAAAAACGTACTCTTATTATTCCTGCAAATCTGGGTTATGGAGCTTCAGGACGCGGTCCTATTCCACCGCATGCTACAATGATATTTGATGTGGAATTAATTGATTTTTAATTAAAACTCTTTCCAGACATTATTTTAAAGGCCTGACCGGAATAAATTCCTGTCAGGCCCTTTTTTTGTTTTTAACTTGTAGCAATAATATAGCCTATCATTGCTACTTTATTATTTATATGTACAACCGTGGAGAAAAAACATGCTGGTGATCTTTTGTGAAGAATGCGGCGGAAAAAATATGGTCGACCAGGAAACCCTTGAGCACCTGGAAGAACAGGCCATTAATTGCCAAGTCTGCAACAGTCACATTTCCATGGAGACTGTTATTTCCTACTCCGGATCTGGAAAAAGTGCTGACACAAAAGACCTCAGGCTTCTCTTTGTTGACGATGACCCCATTTTTCTGGAACTAATGAATGCTGCCATAACTAAAGAATACATGGTGAGCCTTGCTCAGACAGGAGAAGAAGGATTACGACTGGCTGAAGAACTCACGCCGGACATGATTTTTCTTGATATCAACATGCCGGGAATGGATGGGTACGAGATCTGCACAGAGTTAAAAAACAATGTGCAGCTCCGCCACATACCAGTCATCTTTATTTCTGCCAACACAGCAGTGGATGACGAGTGGAAAGGCTTGAACCTTGGAGCTGTTGATTATATGAGTAAACCCATTGAACCACAAATATTCCATGCTCGGGTGAGCGTTCATATCAGGATACAGAAGCTTTTAAATGAGCACAAAAAAGAGGCACAAAATTCCCGGGATCTCGCACAAAAATTAAAAGAAAATGCTCTGCTGCTTGAAGAAAAGAAGGAAATCCACAACTTTGCATTAATGGCATTAAAAAATGGCCTGGATGAAGTCAATCAAATGGTCTCCCTGCTTGACTCCAATGGAAAAATAAAATGGGTAAACAATAAATGTTCGAAAACACTCGGACTCCCTCTCGAAAATATAATTGGTCATTCCTGTTCATATTTATTTTCCGATACAGCGGAAGAGTGTGCCGCCTGTTTTGAGCCATCGGTAAAAAAGAACAATGAGTATCAGGCTATTGAGCATTTCAGCAGCAAGCTGCAAACTCAGGTATCCCACAAGCACATCCCTGTTTTCAACGATGAAGGTGAACTCCTTTCACAGATTCATATAGCAACCCCTCATGACAATATCCAAGAAGAGCAGCGACAGGAAAAGGATCGTCTGGAGCAATTTGTCCAAAAACGACTAACTGATCTGGCCAATCTTGTTACAACACTTAGTGCAGTGAGCCACTCTGTTACTAATGCCAAAACAGAAGATGAGCAATTTGTCGAATACAGCGGTTATGTCTCGAATTCACTATCAAAACTTACTGAAATATTAGATGAGTTAAAGCACCGTACTGCTACATGAAAAAAGAAAATCCTCTGTAAGGCACTCAAAACCTATTCGGGCAGAAGTAAATACAATATGGGAGTTATGCTCGTCTGATCCAGTCTGATTATACAAAACATTACCGCTTACCAGGCCATGATGCCCTGCGGACACATTCAGAATACAGAAGCCAGAATAATTAGCAGCCTGCGGCTAAAATAACTACAGTTGGTTTTCATCTGGCAGCCACTTCCGAGAATGATTCACACAAAAAGCATAAATGATCCTT
>DQVD01000055.1 GCA_015661935.1 Desulfocapsa sulfexigens
AGGGTTAGTAACTGACAACTGCCAATTGATAACTGATACCTGACAACGACTTACCATGTTTGCAGAAATTGTCTCTGGACTAAAAGAAGGAACACTTCCGGAAGTTGCGTCTCTGCGTGGAAGATGCCATGCGGCGGTGACCAAAAAACTGGCCTTTGTGCAACTTCCTCCTGTCTACTGGGAGACTGATCCCAAAAGAAACCCTGATACAAAGTATTTGCTGTGGGCCGTGTGGCTGCTTCATGATACTGATATGCTGGGAGTTGTTAAGGGCATCATTCTCATGGAACAGGCAGAAAAAGAAGGACTCTCTTTAGAGGAGTTTACACAGCAGAGTATGAACGAATTGTTTGCACTTGCTCCCGATACAGCCTTCTTGGAAGCTCTCAAGCAGCAGGTGGCTTAGCCGTGGTTACACTGGGTTTTGCTTTACTGCTTGCCGCTGGCCTTCTTGGCGCCAAGATCTGTCAGCATTTTCGTCTGCCTTCAGTGACCGGTTATATTCTTGCCGGGGTATTTCTCGGTCCCACCGGTATTAATATTATCAATAGCGCATCCATTGGCTCGAACCTTGATCATTTCACCAGTATTGCGCTCATGCTGATCTCCTTTGGTATTGGAGAACACGTTGAACTGAAAAAACTTCAGGAACAATTCAAAACCGTAGCCTGGATCGCAGCGTGTGAAGCCATTGGGGCATTTGTTTTTGTCTTTAGTGCAGTGTTTTTAACCATCTATCTTACAGGAATTGAGGTGGATGGATGGCAGCTCAGGAATTATATCGCACTGTCTCTTTTACTTGCAGCCGTTGGTCTGGCAACTGCTCCTGCTGCCACCCTCCTGGTCACCCGGGAAGTTAAGGCATCGGGTCCTTTCACGGCAAGTCTTTTAGTCATTGTGGCCATTGATAATGGGCTCGCCATCATGATCTTTGGCTTTGTGATTGCATTTGTTCAGCAGATCACCGGGCAGTCCGGTGATGCTTTTTTCCATACTGTATTTATTGATGGTTTTATCAATATAGGTCAATCCTTACTCCTTGGGATATTTACGGGACTGCTGCTTGATCTGGTATTACGCAATCTCAAAACCAGGGAAGAGATGATGACAGGCGGGCTTGCTCTTCTGTTGCTGTGCAGTGAACTGGCCACCTATCTTGATCTTTCTTCTTTGCTTGCCGGAATGGCAGCAGGTTTTATTCTTGTAAACAAGGCAGAACGTGATGTTAGGATTTTTAGAGCACTCAATAATTTTGAACCGCCCATTTATGTGATCTTTTTTGCACTTGCAGGTACACATCTGGATATAAAGGCAATGGGCGCAGCAGGAATACTTGGGGCGATCTATTTTCTGGCACGAATCAGTGGGAAGATCAGTGGTGCAGCACTCGGTGCCCGGTTTGCCAAATCGCCAAAAATTATGGGGCGTTATCTTGGCATGGGCCTGCTTCCCCAGGCAGGAGTCGCCATCGGACTTATTTTCCTTATTTCCGGGGATCCTGCACTTGACGCATATTCTGCTATGATTACTCCTGTGGTGCTTGCAGGTGTGTTTCTCTCGGAGCTGTTAGGGCCCTTAACTGTGCGTTTTGCCATACAGCAGGCTGGAGAAGCCCATGGTTTAAATGAAGAGAAGGCAAACGGTGAAAATGGGCTTGATAATGCTCTCCAGGTTTCTCAGGGGGTAGAGATGGTTCCCTGGACGTGGAAGAAGCTAAGCCCGCAAATCCCATCAAATGGTGTGGTTGCTTTCGGGGCTAAAAATGAAGCAAGTCTTGTAGGGCTTGCCAGGTTTGCCACCATTTTTGCGCATCATTTTCGTTGTCTTCCTATGGCCGTGCGTATCGTTGAACCGGGATTTGATCAAAATCTATCCACTTTGTTTCAGCGTGAGTTAAGAGAAGTAACAAGTATGGGATATCCGTTGGTGAGTGAAGTGGTTCCGGATCATTCTGTTACTTCCGGGCTTGTGGCAGCCATTGAATATAATAGCGCAAAGCTTGTGGTGCTGGGGTACCCGGAGAAAGGAAGAAGCGAGGATGTTCTTGGAGTTGTTGCAGACAATGTAAGTTGCCCCGTGGTTGTTGTTCGTTTCTTTGGACAAGTTCATACCGAACGAATTCTGGTGCCTGTGGTAAGTCTTGAGGATCTTAAAGAAGTGTATCCGGTGGTGGTGGCCCTTGATCTTATTGGAGAGCATCAGGTGCAGTTACTCTATCTTTTTAATTCAGAAGAGCCGGATACAGTCCTTGAAACAAAAGAAGATGAGTTATGTTGTTGGTTGGCAGAGCAGGATCAGAAAGTGAATGTATCTGTGAAGGTAGTGGCAACCGATGCCCGGGTTGAAGCAATTCTTATAGCATCAGAAGAGTGTGACCTGGTGGTAATAGGTGCTACCCGGGAACTGGCTATTAAAACATTTTTCTTTGGCTCGCTTGCTGAAACCGTGGCTAAAAAGATTCAGAAAACCATGCTTATTGTCTATATGCAGGGTGATTTGAAGTGTTGAAAGTTGTCTCGTTACACCGCTTCGCAGTGTAACGCATCCCTGCCGCTCTGCGGCAAAAAAGGACGCTCGTTCTACCGCCCTGCGCTTTATGGCGCGGAGCGCCGTAAAAACGGTAACACCGCAGAGCGGTGTTACCAGTGAACTTATCAGTTATTCTATCACGGATACGTTGCAGAAGCCACGTGATCTTTTGAATCTGAATTTACGGACGGTCAAAGCGTATCTGTTTAAAGAAGATTTTGACCACCTATGGTCCTATAAAAGTGTTACTTGGG
>DQVD01000367.1 GCA_015661935.1 Desulfocapsa sulfexigens
GCCCCACACGCATTAAGACAGCATACCAATAAAAATCTGGGTCGCCTGGCAGAGAAAAAGGCTGACAAGTCAGAAGCAAGTACTTCACAAGTGCAGGACTCTGTAACAATCAGTTATCACGAGGAAGTAACAACGACCTATTCCAGCTCACTCACCATTCAAACAGGAGATGAGCAGGATCAATACAATTTACTCCGTGGCCTGGTTACGAACATGCTCAAAGAGCAGGGAATTGATTTCAGGATAGCAAATGGTGATCAGACAATTGATATCAATGAAATCAGTCGGGAAGAAGCTACCCAACTTATTGCTGACGATGGCTATTTTGGAGTTGAACAAACATCTGAGCGTATAGTAGATTTTGCCATAGGTATGGCAGGCAATGATCCTTCGCGCCTTGAAGCCATCAAAGAAGGAATCGAAAAAGCATTTAATGAGGCACTGGAAGCTTTTGGCGACTGGCTGCCTGATATTTCCTACGATACCCACGATGCAGTAATGGGAAAACTTGATACTTGGGCTGAAGGTAATAGCCCTGAACAAGTATCGTTAGCAGAGAGACAGGGGAACAAAATGAGTGTTGAATTTAGAGGAGTCGGTGGCCTTGGACAAATAGGAAGCATCAACAAAACCGGAAAATCCCAGACTGACTCAAAAACAGGCTCTACCCGGGAAAGTGATCAGGTTCAATTTTCTTCAGTCCTTCAGGGTGTGAATAAAGCACAGGCCGGAGCTGATGAAAACAGTGCGCGCGCAGAACGTGTAACAGAATTGAAAGAACAGATTGCCAATGGATCCTACGCGCCTGATCTGAACAAAGTTGCCTCCAGTTTCCTTCAATTTCTCATGGAGGATAAATAATCATGACTACCGGAAGCACACACCAAAATCTTGTACGTCTGCGTGACGTGATTCTTGAAGAACGTGAATTCACGAAAGTTCTCGACATGAAATCTCTCGCTGCTGCAATTCGGGAAAAAGAAGAACTTATTCAGGTTCTGGCACATGTGAATAAACTAGAGGATGAGGACAAGGAAATTGCAGGAATCATTCGTCATGAAAACAGACGCAATGCCTATCTCTTCAAAGCTACACTTGGATGGATCAGAGAGACCATGGAATTCTTTGGAAAACGTACTGCTCCATCATCCTATACGGCCGATGCTGGAATGATTAGCTCCAGGATTAACGGCCGACTTCTTACAGGAAAGGTATAAATAAAATGAGCGGATTATTCTCAGCACTGAACGCAGGTAAGACAGCCTTAAACGTTAACCAAAAATCCATTGAGATCATCGGCAATAACATTTCCAATGTAAATACCGAAGGATACTCCCGTCAGTCCGCGGACCTTAGTCCCTACCCCTCTATGAACTTCGGTGGCTTTTTTATTGGCCAAGGGGTGGTTGTCTCGAATGTTAGCCGTGACCATGATGTCTTTGTCACCAATATGCTTCAGGATAAATCAATTGAATATGGCCTGCAGAATGGACAAACAAGAGCGCTCGCCGAACTTGAACGTGTTTTCAACATCAGCGAAGAAAATATATCAACTGACATAAATCGTTTTTTTGACTCCTGGCAGGAACTTTCCGCCAACCCTTCAGGCCTTGTTGAACGAGACATCGTTATTCAGCGTGGAGAGTTACTCGCAGAAAAATTTCACAATTCCATAAATGATTTAAACAAAATAAAAGACAACATTAACGATTCATTACTATCCAAAATCGATGGTGTGAACTCTCAAATTTCTGAAATAGCAGAACTCAACGAACGAATCTTCACCATAGAAATCCAGGGTCAGCAAGCAAACAGTGCTCGTGATCGTCGTGACATGCTGGCAAAAGATCTTGCATCATCACTGGGTATTCAAAGCTACCAGGACTCCAAGGGCATGCTTGCTGTCCAGTTACCAGGCGGTTTACCACTTGTACAGGGCAACATGGCAATGGAAATTGAAGGTGTTCAAAATGGTTCAGACCTTGATCTCGTTCTCCATACCGGTGGAGTAACAAGACCCATAGGCCTTAATAATCTTGGTGGAGAATTCCAAGGGCTTGTTAATATACGAGACCAATTCATTCCTTCAGTAAAAGACGATTTAGATCGACTGGCATGGGAAATAAGCGGAGCTGTTAATACAGCCCATTATGCTGGAGCAGGACTTGACAGTGTGACAAATCGGAATTTTTTCTCAACCAATCAGGCCCCTGGGCCGCCACCTCCTTCCCCACCAGATCCATGGATAGATGCCGCTCGTAATATTTCTGTTGTTATCAGCGACTCAAGTCATGTTGCAGCTGCTGAAGCTCCCACAGTTCCAGGTACTGTTTCAATTGGCGACAATAGAAATGCACTTAAAATATCTGCCATTGGAGAGGATTACCTCATCGATGGAATAGATAGTTTCGGTGCTTACTATGGGAAATTGACTGCGAAAATAGGTATTGAATCCAACCAAAACCAGCTTGCCCTTGGGGGCGCTGAAGATGCCATGATTCAACTCCAGAATATCCGTGACGGCTTATCCGGAGTATCTCTTGAAGAAGAAATGATAAATCTCATTCAATATCAACGTGGTTTTGAATCATCTGCCAAATTCCTCTCAATAGTTGATGAGATGATGGGTTCACTTTTAAATCTGAAACGATAATTAATTTGTAGAGGAGTAGTACATGAAAGCAACTGAAGGAACAACATACCGCATGCTCCAGTCAAACCTTGGGCGAATCTCTACGAATCTTGAAAAGCTACGTATACAGGGTGCGACAGGAATCAAATTAAGTAAACCATCAGACGACCCTTCTGCTATCCGCCCGGTACTAACCACCCGCACCCAGATAATGCTTACAGATCGATACCTTGAAACCATGGGTGTAACACTTGATAAAATGCAGGCCACTGATGGTCACCTTGAGCATGTGGAAAACATTCTGCAGCGAGTAAAAGAGATTGGAATTAATGCAATTATCGGGATTAATTCTCCTCAGGATATGGCCATACTTGCAGATGAAGTTGCACATATGAAACAGGAGTTACTTGATGCGGCAAATGGCATGGTTGGCGGAAAATATATTTTCTCAGGCTATGCTGAGAATACAAAACCTTTCATGGAAAATCCTAACTACAACCCTAACCCGCCTGTAGATCCACTTAATTTAAACCCACCATACGACCCTACCGACTCAACTACCTGGCCGTATATCTATATGGGCACTCCCAACCCTACGGAATTGGAAATCACCCCTGGTGAAAGAGTGGAATCAAACCTTACCGGCAACGATCTTTTTCTTGGTATCAATAATGCTGCCATGCAGGCAGGAGGCCCATCACCACCAGCAGTGTATTCATCCGACCCGGGAAGAATTGACATATTCAGCGTACTTACCAGAACAGAAGAAGCTCTTCGTGCCGGGAATATTGACGATCCACTGGCTGCTGGTGGTGGACTTCAGGAAAACCTGGACAATCTGGACCTGGCCGCAGATCAAAACAGACGCCTGCGTAGCCAACTTGGAAATAGAGCCAGACGAGTTGATTCTGCTATGTTACACCAGAAAGATGTCAGTATAGATCTACAGCAAATTTTATCTCGCTATCAAGATGCGGATGCCATAGAAACATTTAATGCAATTATACAACAGGAAACAGCTCTTCAAGCTGCCCTCAGCATTACGTCCAAAGTGTCAAAAATCTCAATTCTTGATTACTTCTAGGGACAGATATGAGGCGCCGGTAAACGTCTACAGTACCAGGTTTACTGCGAATTTTGATATCTCGTGAACGGTTACCCCCTGCTGGCACATTCAGAAGACAGAAGCCAGAATAGTTAGTAGTCTGCGGCTGAAATAACTCCAGTTGGTTTTCATCTGGCATCCACTTCCGGGAATGTTTCACATAGGAACTTTGTTTTTCCGATACATTTTTAAAAAAAATGCAACAACGAAGCAGATAAAGAATTTTTACGACACCATCTTATTCCACCATTTGACATTAACTCACAGCACGCGTAACATTAGATAATTCATTCTATATTTTCAACTGTTATGCACTATTTTGTATTTTGCCTGGAGCGCAATATGCTCGTTCTTACCAGAAAAACCGGTGAAGGAATCGTTATCGGCGACGATATCACCATTAAAGTTATTGAAATGAAAGGGGGCGGTGTCCGTATTGGAATTGACGCTCCAAAGAGTACGCGAATCTACCGTCAGGAAATTTATGACCGTATAACAGAAGAGAATAAACTGGCAACGCAATGGGATATGGATGCCCTCAATTCTCTTAGTGTAAACCTTTCAACTGAGAAGAAAGACAAATGAAAACCATACAGACTCGATTTGGCGAAGTTGAATATAATCCTGCTAACCTGCTCAACTTTCCTGCAGGAATGATCGGTTTCCCGACTCTGCATAAATTCATAGTCATGCCGAATAAAAAAGAAGGTCCGCTCTTTTGGATACAGAGTGTAGACGAACCTGGAGTTGCTTTTGTTCTTACAGATCCAAGTAACTTTTTCCCAAAATACCAGGTCGTACCTGATGAATCCGAAAAAAACTTACTGCAAATCACCAATGATGATGATTGTTATATCCTTTCTGTGGTAACAGTACCACCAGATCAAAAAATAACATTAAACCTTGCAGCTCCTATCCTCTTCTCTCCTAAAAAGAATAGAGCCATTCAGGTAATCCTGGAAAACACTGACTACAAATCTAAAACACCTCTGCCAACTTGACTGATGCCCGTCCCTTGATTGCAAAGCCGAATGGTAAAGCATTCGGCTTTTTTTATCCTCCCCTTCCATTATATTTTCCCTCAAAACATTCAAACCGATACTCAGAGGCATTAATAGCCAGTTTTCACACATATTATTTACAATTATTCAATAATTCCTGCTTAGCCACTACTTTTCTCTAAAGAAACACTCCTCCTCTGACGACAAGTATCTTAACTGCGAGAAACACCCGAGAGAATACCACATTACGTTTGTGAAATGATTGACATTGACGCCAATGTACCCCATCAAGGAGGATATTTAGATGGCAATTCCAGTCAGTGCCCTGGTGAATGGTGGCAATCTCACATCCCTCTTCAACGCCATCAATGACCAGATGGGGAACACCGATATTCTCGCAACCTTAAGCGGAGACAAGATTGAAATCACTTTAACCCAATCAGAAGGTTTTGATATAAAAATTGCTAACTATACTCACAGTGATGCTGGCGATACAATGCTTGTAGAAGGTAATGAAAGCGACACACCAACCTTAGTCATCTTAGAAAGTGGTACCGCCACCGATTCTACTGTTATTGGTGGGAAAGTCTCTTTCTATGCCAATGGCCTTTATAGCGTGAGCAGTAGCGTCGCTACCAATGGCGGATCAATTTTCAATAATGCCGCAGATGCACCAAACGGAAGTGCATTGTTCTCAATAGACGACATTGACATCAACACCGTAGCTGGAGAATCAGAGGCTATCAGAGCTGTCGATGGTGCAATTGGCCAGATTGACAGCATGCGCGGAGATCTCGGTACCCTGCAAAATCGCTTTGAATCAACCATTGCCAATCTGCAAAATGTTTCAGAAAACCTTTCTGCTGCTCGTAGCCGAATTCTGGATGCCGATATTGCACAGGAAACATCAGCCATGACCAAAAATAATATCCTGCAACAATAGGTACAGTCATCATCTAACCTTACTGAAACTTACATTCACTTCTTGACGCTCTGCCAGATAATCTTGCTAAATAGATCTTGACAAGATGATTTTCAATATGAGACACTCTTATATAATAGACTGAATTATTTCAAATTTATTTTAATACAATACGTTTTCTTCAGTTCTTAATAAAAGCTCAAACAGGAATTGTCCACCGTTCATTATGACTCCTCCATCTCAATCCAAAGGATCTTCAAGCATAAAGGTAGATCAAGCCATGGAGAATGCCTTAAAATCCATCAAAAGGAACTCCACTGCCGAAGCAATTGAGCAGCTTCTTGCGATCCTGAAAATCCGAAATGACCATCCCGAAGCTAATTATCATCTGGGCCTTCTCACTCTCAATAACAACCACCCCTCTGAAAGTCTGCACTATTTTGAAACCGCATTGGATAAAAGACCGGATCACGGGCCCTATTGGGTAGCTTATATAGATGCATTAGAACAATCCGGACAATCTGCAATTGCAAGAGAAACACTCCTATTAGCCCAGCAGGGAGGACTCGAAGGTGACGATATAGACGCTTTTTCCATCCGTTTCGGTAGGAATGAGAAAACGCCTGATCAAAAAACTGTTGATCAGCTTATCTTACTCTACCAGCAAAAAAGACTCACTGAATGTGAAAATTTAGCTCTTGCTACTCTGGAAGAGTTTCCTGATCATGGCTTCTTATGGAAACTACTCGGTGCAATCCTCAATCAGCGTGGTCATTTGGAAGATGCCATATTCGCCATGCAACAGGCGACAAAACTTTTACCACACGATCATGAAGCATTTAACAATCTCGGGGTCACACAAAAGGCAACTGGTGCACTAACTGAATCAGAAGTAAGCCTTCGCCAGGCATTATTAATAAATACCAATTTTGCCGAGGCCTACAATAATCTTGGTGTCACCCTTCTGGCACAGGGTAAACTAACTGAAGGAGAAATATGCTTTCGCAAAGCTGTCCAAATCCAGCCGGGTTATATTGAAGCTTACTGTAATCTTGGAACAATTCTCAAAGACTTGGGCAATTACAAAGAAGCTGAACATTTCTTAAGGCATGCTCTTGAACTAAATCCATCTCACGCAGACGGCTACAACAATCTTGGCAATCTTCTCATGGGTATGAACCGGCTGGCTGAGGCAGAAAAAGTTTTACGCAAAGCAATACAGCTAAAACCAGACTTTGCCAAAGCCTATTTTAATCTTGGCAATGTTCATCAGAATCAAGGAAATCTCCAAGCTGCAGAACAATGCTACCTCGATGCATTAAAACGTAACCCTTCGTATTCTGATGCATTTGACGGCCTTCTCTTCGTTTCAAACTATCACTCTGCCAAGTCATCCGAGGAAATTTTTTCATTATACCAAGAGTATAACAAACAATTTGGCATACCCTATCACAAACAATGGCAACCACACAAGAATACTCACAACTCTGATCGTCGCCTGAAAATTGGCTATGTCTCCCCTGCTTTTTCCAACCATCCGGTATTTAATTTTTTTAAACCATTGCTTAGTAATCACAACAAAAAGAAATTTGAAATTTATGCCTATGCCGAAATCATGCGAGAAGACGAGGCAAGCTTATACTGCAAACAACATGTAGACCACTGGATACCAACAACGGGCATATCAGATGAGGAACTTGCTGAACATATTCGGGCTGATGAAATCGATATCCTTATTGATTTAGCAGGCCATACAGCTCAAAACAGGCTGGCAGTATTTGCGAGAAAGCCAGCTCCTGTATCATTACACTGGTTGGATTTTGGCTACACAACAGGTCTTTCTGCCGTTGATTACTACCTCACTGATCTCGCTACAGGGCCAATGGGCAGTGAGCATCTTTTTTCAGAACAATTATGGAGACTCCCTGTACCGCCTTTTACTTATCATCCTTCAGACGGAATGGGAAAGGTAAACCCTTTACCTGCAATTCATCGTGGTTACATCACTTTTGGAACCTTAACCCGTGGCATCCGCCTCAACAAACATGTAATTACTGCATGGGTCGAAATCCTGAAACGGGTTAAAAATTCAAGACTGATAATAGACAGTAATAGTTTTAAAGACCCAGCCATGCAGGATATATTAAAGAACAAATTCACATCCAATGGAATAGATCCTGCACGCCTTTCCATTGGGTACCATAGCCCTCCCTGGGATACTTTAAGAGATATCGACATTGGTCTTGACTGTTTCCCACACAACTCCGGTACAACTCTTTTTGAAAACCTCTATATGGGGATTCCATTTATCACTTATGCCCATAGGCCAGGAGTAGGCACGATTGGAAGCTCTATTCTCTCAGGAATCAATCGTCACGAATGGATAGCCCATTCCACACAGGAATATATTGAAAAAACGGTCATTCTGGCTTCAGATATTTCCAGCCTGACAAGCATTCGATCAGACTTACGTGAAGAAATCCAAAAGAGTCCCTTAATGGATGAACAGGGCTTCACCACAGCAATTGAAAATGCGTATCTGGCTATGTTCAAAAAATGGACACAAACTGCCGAATCCTCAATTACTGCAGATGCTGCTGCACTCTATAACCTTGGTATCGACCATCAAATATTTGGCCGTGTTGACGAAGCCCAAAATACGTACATACAAGCAATTAACATCCAGCCAGACTTTGTGAATGCTTACAATAATCTTGGTGTAGTTTTTCAACAGAAAAAACAGTTTGACGATGCTGAAAAGTGTTTTGCTCTTGCCTTAACCTATCAACCTGATTCTGTAGATGCACGGCTCAACCTTGCCAATACATACAAACTGAAACCAGACTTATTTAAAGCTGAAGAAAACTATAGAAAAGTGATTGAACTTCAGCCAGACAAAACAGATGCACATTATAATCTTGGAAACATTCTTCAGGAACAAGGTCGACTTGAAGAAGCTACGGTATCTCTTCTGCGTGCACTGGAACAGAACCCCGAGCATCTAAATGCATTCAGTACGCTACTATTTACCTTGAATTATCATCCTGACAAAACTCCAGAAGAAATCTTTGAAAAATATAAAAAGTATAATGAAAAGTTTTGCATGGTCTTTCAGGACGACTGGATCTCGCATCGCAATAACCGCTCTCCTGATAGATGCCTCAAAGTTGGATATATAGCTCCAAGCTATAACAAACACCCTGCGCGTTATTTCATAGAACCCTTACTGGCCCATCAAAATAAAAAATCATTTCAGACCTTTGCCTATATAGATATTCCTAAGGAAGAAGCTAAAGATGATCTCTTTTATCCCTATGTTGACCGGTGGATATCTTCGAAAAAAATGACAGATCAGGAGTTAAGCGACACCATAAGAAATGATGAAATAGATATTCTTATTGATCTGGCAGGCCATACATTCGGGAACCGCTTACTGGTTTTTGCAAGACGTCCCGCCCCTGTTTCTTTACATTGGCTGGATTTTGGCTATACCACCGGACTTACCGCAATAGATTTTTATCTTACTGATACAATATCTGTTCCACCAGGGAACCAGGATTTCTTTTCCGAAACCCTCTATAATATAGAAACGCCAGCTCTTGCTTATCGTCCTCCTGTAACAACCGGAAAAGTAAACTCGCTTCCTGCACGAGAAAACAAATACATCACATTCGGAACTCTTACCAGGGCCATACGTATTAACTACAAAACCATTCGAGTATGGGCTGAAATACTAAAACAGAACAGTAACTCCCGACTCGTGATAAACAGTGGCAGTTTCAACGACCCAGCCATGCAACAGATGATGACCAGTAAATTTGCAGAGCATGGTATAGACAAAGATCGGCTGGATATCGGCTGTCAGAGCCCTCCATGGGACGTTCTACGACGTATCGATATAATGCTCGATTGTTTTCCACACAATTCAGGAACAACACTTATTGAAGGTCTTTATATGGGAGTTCCTTACATCACTTTAGCCGACCGTCCCAGCATGGGAAGGCTCGGCAGTTCAATCCTTGAAGGTATTGGCCATCCTGAATGGATTGCTGCGACGGAGAATGATTATATCCAACTGGCCACAACACTTTCTTCTGACTTAAATACTCTCTCAAACATACGTGAAAACCTCAGACAGGATATGGAAAACAGCCCATTAATGGATGAGCAGGGATTTGCCGTAAAAGTTGAGACAGCCTATAAAAAAATGTTTGCCAAATGGTGTAAACAAAAACCTCGCAAGCACAAAAAAAGGAAATCAGACTCTTCAAAAAAGCCACCACTCTCTAAAATAAAAAAACTCATCCGGCTTTTTGATTCCGGTGACCACAACAAAGCAATAAAACTTGCCAAATCGTTAACAACCCAATATCCAAATCATGGCACTCCATGGAAGATACTGGGGCCACTTCTTTTCCAGAAAGGTTTGCGAGATAAAGCTATCCATGCAATGGAGCAGGCAACACTTCTTCTGCCCAATGATTCTGACACCTATTATAACCTTGGAATCGCCCAGCAGCAGTCTGGGCTCCTGGCTGAAGCCGAATCCAGCTATCTTGCAGCAATCCAGCTAAATAAAAATCATATCCAGGCATACTTTAATCTTGCAAGCATTCAAAAAGAACAGAATCGCTTCTCTGAAGCAATAAAGAGCTACCAAAACATCCTGAAACTTAAATCCGATTCTTTTGAGGCACACTGTAACCTTGGAAATATATTCAAAGCCCAGGAAAAAGACAGGGCAGCGATCAACTGTTATCAAACATCACTAAAAATCAATCCGAATTCTGCTGAACCACTCAGTAATCTTAGTCTTATTTATAAGGAACAGGGATTGCTTGATCAGGCAGAAAACATGTGTCTAAAGGCTCTCAAAATCCAACCTGACCTACATGAAGCCCATAACAATCTTGGTCTCATCTACCAGGAAAAAGGCAGATTAACTGAAGCTGACACCTGCTACCGACACGCCCTTGCGCTAAAAAAAGATTACTCGATCGCAAGATGTAATCTCGGCCTTAGTCTTCAACAACAAGGAAAACTGACAGAATCTGAACATCTCTATAATCAGGCCCTAATTGATGACCCAGAAAACAGTAAACTTCTGCAAAATCTAGGACTTACACACATAAAAATGGGTCGTCTTACAACCGCTGAAAAGAATCTGTGTAAATCCATTGAATTAAGACCGGATTATATTCAAACGTACAGCAACCTCCTCTTTCTCCTGAACAATCATCCTGACAAAAAACCCGAAGAAATTTATCACCAATACGAAATAGTCAACAAACGCTTTTTCGCCCCCCTGGAAAAAGAATGGGAACCATTTTGCAACGATCACAACATAAATCGAAAATTGAAAATCGCTTATGTAGGGTATAACTTCCGAAAACATTCAATGTATCATTTTCTTGAGCCTCTGCTGGAACAGCATAATAAAAAGAATTTTGAAGTCTTTATCTATACTGATCTCCAAAATGAAGATGAAATCACAGCCCGATATAAAACACACGCAGATCACTGGATACAATGTACGGAACTCACTGACTCCGAACTGGCGAAACGTATTCGCACCGATAATATTGATATTTTGATTGATCTGGCTGGCCATACAGAAAGAAATCGTTTGGGGGTATTTGCCCGTAAACCCGCTCCTGTTTCATTGCATTGGCTTGATTTTGGATATACCACAGGACTTACGGCAATCGATTACTATTTAACCGATACTATCAATGTTCCAGCTGGATCCGATCACTTATTTTCAGAAGTGCCATATCGCATGGAAGGGCCCTGTATTGTATATAGACCCACTGAAAAAATGGAAGCGGTTAACAGTCTCCCTGCCCTTGAAAATAATTACATTACCTTTGGTACTCTCACCCGTACGCTCCGTATAAATCACAAAACCATTCGGGTCTGGATAGAAATCCTGCAACGTGTTCCTCATTCACATCTGGTCATTGACAGTATGGACTTTAAAGATCCTCAAATGCAGGAGGATATGATTAGCAGATTTACTTCACACGGTATTGAAAGAACACGTTTAGAGATAGGCTACCATAGCCCTCCCTGGGATATCTATCGTAGTCTGGATATTGGGTTGGATTGTTTTCCACATAATTCCGGAACCACACTTGTTGAGACACTGTACATGGGATCACCGTTTATTACCCTTGCAGACCGTCCAAGTGTCGGTTGCTTAGGCAGTTCCATCCTGCACAGCATTGGACATCCCGAATGGATAGCAAACACAGAGGATGAATACATTGAACATGCAGTGTCTCTTGCATCAGATCTTTCAAAACTAAGCGTACTGAGAAAAAGCCTCAGGCAGGAGATGAGAAACAGTCCACTTATGGATGAAAAGGCTTTTGCCCAAAAGGTTGAAGCAGCCTACCGGGATATGTTTCAAAGATGGGCAGGCCGGAAAGATAGCAGGGAGACACCCACTCCAGCAGAACTTGTGGAAAAGGGCCTGCAGCAAGCTCTGTACTGCCAGCAGTCTAATCTCCTATCAGAGGCCAAAGAACTTTACCAGTCCATACTAAGCATTGATCCTGATAATTCTGAGGCTCATTTTAATCTTGGTCAATTACTCCTTGAGCAGCATGATGCATTATCTGCCCTCCCCTATCTTGAAAAAGCCGTAAATAAGCAACCTGAACACGGCCTCTACTGGCTTGGATATATTGATGCAATGGATCAATCCGGACAACATGATGCAGCCTGCGAACTTCTTACGATGGCACTAAATGCCGGTTTAGAAGGAGAAGAGACCGAAATACTCAAAAACCGATTACTAAAGGAAGGAGGCAAACATTGAAAGCAGTCATTCTTGCCGGAGGCCTCGGAACGAGGATAAGTGAAGAGACACACCTCAAGCCAAAGCCAATGATTGAAATTGGCGGAAAACCCATGCTCTGGCATATCATGAAGCTATACTCAGCGTATGATGTGAATGAATTTATTATCTGTTGTGGCTACAAAGGGTACCTGGTCAAAGAGTACTTTGCTAATTACTTTCTGCATATGTCTGATGTAACGTTTGATATGACAGAGAACAAAATGGAAGTACACCAGCAACATGCTGACCCCTGGAAAGTTACACTTGTTGATACCGGCGAAAACACCATGACTGGCGGAAGATTAAAAAGAGTGGCTGAATATATTAAAAACGAAAAGGTATTCTGCTTTACTTATGGTGATGGTCTGGCAAATGTCGACATTTCAGCTTCAATTGATTTTCATAATTCACATGGAAGACTTGCCACCGTGACAGCCGTCCAACCTCCAGGCCGATTTGGAGCTCTTACGATTACTGACCATACAGTTAGAGGATTTACAGAAAAACCAAAAGGTGATGGTGGGTTAATCAATGGTGGATTTTTTCTCCTTTCCCCGAAATGCATTGATCTAATCGAGAACGACACAACTAGCTGGGAACTGGAACCCCTTGAACTACTAGCACAAAACGGCGAATTAAATGCCTACGAACATTCTGGTTTCTGGCAACCGATGGATACGCTGCGTGAAAAAAATATGCTTGAAGATATGTGGTCATCGGGCAAAGCACCCTGGAAAATCTGGTGATGACGTTGACAACATCATTCTGGGCTAATAAACGAGTCCTTATCACCGGGCATTCCGGATTCAAGGGAAGTTGGCTTGCCCTTTGGCTTTCCAAACTGGGGGCCCAGGTAACTGGTATTTCTCTTCCACCAGAGACTAAACCAAATCTTTTTTCTCTCACTCGGCTTAACGATCTCATTGACAGTCGCTATATAGATATCAGAGATGTAGAACAACTTGCAAAAGTGGTTGAAGCAACCTCTCCTGATATTGTTTTTCATCTTGCAGCACAGGCATTGGTTCGAGCAAGTTATCATCACCCACTCAATACCTTTTCCACAAATATCATGGGTACCGCTAATCTGCTTGACTCCATTCGCGGCCAGGATGACATCAAAGTAGCTGTTCTTATAACCACTGACAAAGTCTATCAAAATAAGGAGTGGGTATATCCTTATCGGGAAAATGATGCACTAGGTGGGCATGACCCTTACAGTTCAAGCAAGGCAGCATCTGAAATAGTGGTCGCGTCGTACCGGGATTCGTTTCTTGCTGATCAGGGGGTTGCAGTGGCAACTGCCCGTGCCGGAAATGTTATTGGGGGCGGAGACTGGTCGGAAGACCGTTTGATCCCGGATGCAGTAAAAGCATGGAGCATGAATAAATCACTCCATATTCGAAGTCCATTTTCGGTTCGCCCATGGCAGCATGTTCTTGAACCACTTGCAGGCTATTTATTACTTGCTGAAAAATTATGGGAGAAAAAGGAACTTGCAGGAGCCTATAATTTTGGTCCGGAAACAGATACTACGACAACGGTAAAAGATGTTATAGAGCAGGCAAAAAAATGTTATGGCTCCGGGAAAGTTATCTTTGATGAAAATAACAAAGGTCCACATGAAGCTGGATTACTATCACTTGAAATTTCTAAGGCAAAAACGGTTCTTGGTATCAGGCCAATCTGGTCGCTTGAGGAAACAATTCAGCATACTATGGACTGGTATCTCAAGTATTCTCAAGGGATTGATCCTGAAGAACTCTGCTTGTCTGAAATTAGTGAATTTGAAGGATTGCTATGAGTCGCTTTTCAATCACAGACACGCAACTCCCTGGGCTCAAAGAGATTAAAAGAAAGCCATTACAGGATTCACGAGGATTCCTCAGTCGTATCTTCTGCAATGAGGACTTAGCAGCCTGTGGCTGGAACACTGCCATTGCCCAAATCAATCACACGCTTACGGTTTGTAAGGGCAGCATACGCGGAATGCATTTTCAGTCTCCCCCTCATTGTGAAATGAAGCTGCTAACCTGCCTTAATGGCGAAATATGGGATGTTTGCATTGATATACGTTCTAACTCAGCCACATTTTTGCAATACCATGGTGTACTTCTTTCCGCTGAAAACAATTTGTCACTCCTGATTCCGGAAGGTTTTGCTCATGGTTTTCAGACCTTAACAAACAATGTTGAACTGCTCTATTGCCATTCCACAGCCTATAATGCAGCTGCAGAAGCCGGACTGAATCCACAAGACCCAAAACTCATGATTGATTGGCCGCTTCCAGTGACTGAAATATCTGATCGGGATAAGGCGCACTCTCTTATCAGCTTGGATTTCAAAGGGATAACACCATGAATTGTCGTCATTGTAACACTTTACTAACACAATCCTTCCTTGATTTGGGATCAGCACCACCATCAAATGCATATCTCACCGATAAAACCCTGCACGAAATGGAACAATGGCTACCGTTACGTTTAATGGTGTGTGAAAAATGCTGGCTGGTCCAGACTGAAAACTTCTCCAGAGCTGACACACTTTTTACTGCTGACTACGCTTATTTCAGCTCTTTCTCAGATACCTGGGTAAAACATTGCAAAGAGTATGTAACCGCAATGATACAACGTTTTTCTCTTGGTACCAGTAGTAAAGTTATTGAGATTGCCGCTAATGACGGCTGTCTGCTCCAGTTTGTAGAAAAAGCAAATATTCCCTGTCTTGGGATTGAGCCAACAACTGCCACAGCAGATGCATCTCGTGACAAAGGGCTAACAATCATAGAGGAATTCTTTGATAATTCACTTGCACAAAAACTTGCTACGGAAGGCCAAACAGCCGACCTGATTGCAGCAAACAATGTTCTGGCCCATGTACCAGACATCAATGATTTTGTTCAAGGTATTGGTATGTTACTTAAACCACAGGGCGTAGCTACTTTTGAATTCCCGCATCTCCTTTGTCTGATCCGGGAGAATCAATTTGATACCGTCTATCACGAACACTATTCCTATTTATCTCTCACAACCGTACAAACAATTTTTGCCACCTTTGGATTACAAGTATTTGATGTAGAACAGCTTTCCACTCATGGTGGCAGCCTGAGAGTATATGTTCAACGTGATGATTATGGTCAGCAACCATGCACAGGTCGTGTGGCAGAAATACTTGCCACTGAAACAAAAGAAGGCATCAGCAGTTCTACATTCTATTCGGATTTTCAGACAAAGGCTGAGCAGGTTAAAAATGATATCCTCACATTTCTGCTTGAGTGCAAACAAAAGAAAATGACTGTAGCTGCATATGGCGCTGCTGCTAAAGGGAACACTTTGCTCAATTTTGCTGGCATACGACCTGATCTTTTAGCGTATGTTGTAGATCGCAATCCGGCAAAACAGAGCAAATTTATGCCAGGCAGCCGCATTCCTATTGTGGATGAACAATATTTAAAAGATCATCAACCAGATATGATACTGATCCTGCCTTGGAATTTACGTGACGAAATATCCAAACAATTAGCGTACGTCAAAAAATGGGGATGTCAATTTATCACAGCAGTACCAGCATTACATATAGAAAATTAAACATATTTATTTTTCTATTTTCTACCTTTATTGGATGATTAGAAGACTTCATTTCAAGACAAATTAATAAAAAGAGGACAGTAATCATGGCAAATGATCCAAGAGACAAAGATGGGAAAAATCTACAAAAGGCTTTGTATCTGCTGGGACGTAATATACCTCTCCGCAAACAATTAATAGAATTTCTTAAAAATGCAGAACCTTCCATTGAAATTGAAACTTCTGTTCGCGATGATATTACTGGTCCTATAATTGATGCACTCCACGACAAGGATGATATCTATGAAAAATCACTGTCCGATACCACTCGATTCAAGTTTCTTTTTCGCACAAAGATCGCAAGAGATTTCATCATGGCTGAACAAGAGCACCCTTCCCATGTGTGGGAGCCACAAACGACAAGATTACTTCTTGATCTTGCGACAGATCTTGAAAAAGATATCCTGGTTGGAGGAGCCTATTTTGGAGACCAGGCTGTTCTTGCAGCAAAAAAGCTTGAAGCTTCAAAAAGAACTATCCACTGTTTTGAACCAAACCTTGAACAAGCCAAAATGTTAAAGGAAAATTTCAAAATCAACAATCTCAATAATTTCAAAATTGATACTTTAGGCTTATGGTCAGAAAGTAATGTTCATATGAAGCTCGATGGCTTCGATTCGTTTGCCAATGCAATTGAGGCAAATGCAGAAGATGAGGGTTTTAAAACAACTTCCATTGATGACTATCAACATCAGTTCAACCTTGAGATTGGCCTGATCCAGCTTGATATTGAAGGGGCTGAACTGAAAACACTACAAGGGGCTGCCAAAACAATTTCAAAATTCAAGCCACATATAATTTGTGAAATTCACAAAGACTATGTTGATTGGACCAATGGCCTCGAAAACACTGAATTATGCAAACTGCTTCTAGATGCAGGATATTCTATTTTTGCCATACGAGACTTTAATTCCCACTATGAAATGGGTGACAAACCTATTGAACTCATCCCTGTCAAAAAAGTGTACCTGGAAGGCCCGCCACATGGATTTAATTTACTTGCGGTTCAGGATATTCATATTTTATCAGGTTCCCTTTACAAAATTGTCGAGAATGTGAGCCCAAAACTTCTTCTCCACAAAGATCCGCTCCTTCATCATCCAACAGATGGTCTTTGATTCTACAGGAAACAGCATACATGTTACAAGCACTAGCCACAATCATCGGAGGCAAAGGATTTATTGGAAGTCATCTTCACACAAAACTCCTTGCCTGTGGATGGGACTGTCATACTCCTGACAGACAAGCTATCTATGACAATAAGAAAGATATGGGGCATGTATTTTATTGCGCCGGACTGACTGCAGACTATATCCAAAGACCCTTTGATGCTGTTGAAGCCCATGTATCACTTCTGAGCAGAATTCTTCAAAATTGTGCATTTCAATCACTGACCTATCTTTCCTCAACCCGTCTCTACGACAGCCAGCCGGGTACAATTGCCAGCGAAGACATGCCATTATTACTGAACCCTGGAAATTCCAGGCATATTTATGACCTTTCCAAAGCCCTTGGAGAATCACTTTGCCTTGTAATGGGTAAAGGTCGAGCCCGTGTAGCCCGTCTGTCCTGTGTTTATAATGATCACACTGATACAGATGGTTTTCTTCCTGATCTGTTACAGCACATCATAATAAAACGTCCGTCACTTCTCAAAATCGATACGTCACCTCATTATAAACGAGATTATATACATTTGCAGGATGTGCTCGAGGCATTAATCCTAATCGCTACCAAGGGAAACAATCTAATTTATAATGTTGCCAGTGGTGAAAATATATCTAATGAAATTTTATTTTCAACACTGACCAAAATAAGCGGCTGCAAAATCTAAGCGCTTAGTCATGATACACCCACTATTCCCTGCAAAATTGATATCTCCAGAATGCAAAACGAATTTAATTGGCATCCTGTATCAGTACTGAAAAAAATCACTGCAATCCTTAAGGAGATTACAGAATGCTAAAATTGCCACACTCCAGCCGTAATGATTTACTGGGATACGTCACACTACAGCTTGAACGTTTTTTTCCTGATGGACAAACTGATATACAACAAATCATCGACAGTTGTCTTGATGAAGCACTTACTCGCCTTGAAAACTGTATAAATTGTGTGAAAATGTGGCGCTCAGGAGAGTTTGATTACCTGCACTCATCACA
>DQVD01000224.1 GCA_015661935.1 Desulfocapsa sulfexigens
ACACCAGGAAGATCTTTTACACGACCACCACGGATAAGAACCACTGAATGCTCCTGCAAATTGTGACCTATACCTGGAATATACGAAGTCACTTCTATCCCATTAGTCAACCGGACCCTTGCTACCTTTCTAAGAGCAGAGTTTGGTTTTTTAGGAGTGGTTGTATAAACTCTTACACACACGCCGCGTTTTTGAGGGGCGCCTTTCAGTGCGGGAGTAAGACTCTTCTTGATCTGTTTCCTTCTGCCCTGCCGAATGAGCTGATTAATTGTAGGCATTATCTTTACTGCTCCTGTTCACGTATATTTGAATGTCAATAATTATTCATCACTCCAAGCATCATACAAATGAGCCGAGCACGAAAAGAAGAATAAATACTCTATTAGCTGTTCCTTGTCAAGAAGAAAAAGATTGGATTCTCGTAAATTCATTCATCTGGAGAATCCAATCCTCAACAGGCCTGTTCCTACTTCCCTCTAAGATCCCTTCACAATGCCTGTTCCAGCAGTAATCAAACCGCCCATGATTACATTTTCTTTGAGCCCTACCAAATCATCAACTTTTCCCTGCATGGCTGCATTGGTGAGTACTTTAGTGGTCTCCTGGAATGAAGCTGCAGAGATAAAGCTTTCTGTTGAGAGTGATGCCTTGGTTACACCTAGAAGAAGCGGTTCAGCCATACAAGGCTGCTTTCCTTCAGCAAACAGACTATCACGTTCATCTTCGAAATTCCACCAGACAACCTGTTCACCAATCATAAACCTGGAATCACCAGCATTTGTTATCTGTACCCTTCTGAGCATCTGCCGAACAATAACTTCGATATGTTTGTCATTGATTTTAACACCTTGCAGACGATACACCTCCTGAACCTCATTTACCAGGAATTTAGCAAGTTCCTTAAGACCTAAAACCTTCAGAATATCATTTGGAACGATAGTGCCTTCCATAAGCGGCTCACCTGCCTGCACATAATCACCCTCGTGGACAATAATGTGTTTTACCTTTGGAACAAGATATTCCTGAGGTTCACCAAATTCCGGGGTAACCACAACACGCAGTTTGCCTTTCAATTCTTTACCAAAACTGACTCGTCCATCAATCTGAGTGATGATGGTAGGTTCTTTTGGTTTGCGAACCTCAAAAAGCTCTGCAACCCGCGGCAGACCACCTGTGATATCCTTTGTTTTACTACTCTCTCGTGGAATCCTGCCAATTACCGTACCAG
Organism: Desulfocapsa sulfexigens; assembly: GCA_015661935.1. Taxonomy (GTDB): domain Bacteria; phylum Desulfobacterota; class Desulfobulbia; order Desulfobulbales; family Desulfocapsaceae; genus Desulfocapsa; species Desulfocapsa sulfexigens_A. The sequence goes on from DQVD01000224.1 coordinate 1,229, forward strand.
CATCTATAATCTCACCCTCTTCAAGCGACACAATTGACCCCACGGGAAGAGAATAACGGGCAAATGCTTCAGAATCAGGAATCTTCAGGGTCTTGTTACCCTTCTCTCCTTTTATGGAGATACGGGGCGAAAGCTGTACACCAGATGGCGTGGGTACAATCACCTTACTAGACTTACCGGTGACACTATCAACCTTCTCCTGCATGGTGGAACCTTCGATAATATCACCATATTTGATAATACCACCAACTTCAGAAATAATGGGAATGGTATATGCATCCCATTCAGCAAGAATAGTTGCAGGCTCAACCGCCTGACCTTCATTCACTAATATCTGAGCACCATAGTTTACCTTATGACGCTCACGCTCACGTCCCTTTTCGTCAAGTACAGCAATTTCAGCATTACGATTCATAACAATCTTAATGCCTTCAGAATTTTTAACAGAGTGAAAATTATTAAAAGCAATCGTTCCCGCACGTTGACTTTGAATCTCTGCCTGCTCAACTGCACGACTAGCTGTACCACCTATATGGAATGTACGCATAGTCAGCTGCGTACCAGGCTCCCCAATGGATTGAGCAGCGATTATCCCAATTGCTTCACCACGGTTAACCATGTGACCACGACCAAGATCACGCCCATAACACTGAGCACAAACACCACGACGGGCACGACAGGTAAGAACGGATCGAATCCGTACTTTATCGATACCAACTTCATTAATCTTCTCAACCAGTGCCTCGGTAATTTCCTGACCCGTTTCAACGATTATATTCTCGTCGTCAAAAGGATCAACAACATCTTCCTGAGCAACACGGCCAAGGATTCGATCACCAAGTGGAACGATGATCTCTCCACCATCGAGGAGTGGCTCTGCAACTATTCCATCAAGTGTCTCACAATCCGCCATAACAATGGTTGAATCCTGCGCAACATCAACGAGACGGCGAGTAAGGTAACCAGAGTTAGCGGTCTTAAGAGCTGTATCAGCAAGACCTTTACGAGCACCATGAGTTGAAATAAAGTATTCCAACACTCCGAGTCCTTCACGAAAACATACTTTAATCGGAGTCTCAATAATGGCACCTGATGGTTTAGCCATCAATCCACGCATACCGGCAAGCTGACGAATCTGATCACGTGAGCCCCTGGCACCGGAATCAGCCATAAGATAAATGGAGTTAAAACTGGGAGCTACTATCTTGTTATTGTCTTTATCAATAAAGGTTTCAACCTTTATTGCATCCATCATCTCATTCGCTACATCTTCTGTAGCCTTAGACCATATATCAACAACTTTATTGTACTTCTCACCTGATGTTATAAGACCATCAGAATATTGTTGACTTACATCAAGGACTTCCTTTTCAGCCTTGGCAACAAGTTCCTTTTTAGTATCCGGAATTTTCATATCATCGATACAAATGGAAATCGCCGCTCTGGTTGCATACTCATACCCAATATCCTTTAGGCGATCAGCCAGAATAACAGTATCCTTAGTTCCGGCATGACGATAGGTATAATCAATGAGTTGGGCCAGAGCCTTTTTACTCATCACCTTGTTGACTTCACTGAATGGTACGGTTGAAGGAAGAAGTTCCCCGAGAACTATTCGTCCTATGGAGGTTTCAACCATCTCACCATCCATGCGAACATTAATTACAGCCTGAATATCAACTGCACCATAATCGTAGGCAATTCTGGCCTCGACACCATTTGAAAAGATCTTTCCTTCGCCCTTGGCATTGATACGTGTACGAGTCATGTAGTAAAGACCAAGCACGATATCCTGCGATGGGATAATAATAGGTTCACCATTGGCGGGTGAAAGAATGTTGTTAGTGGACATCATCAAAACTCTAGCTTCAACCTGAGCTTCAACTGACAGTGGCACATGAACTGCCATCTGGTCACCATCAAAATCCGCATTAAAGGCAGCACAGACAAGTGGATGAAGCTGAATAGCTTTTCCTTCTATAAGGACAGCCTCAAAAGCCTGCATACCGAGCCTATGAAGAGTTGGTGCACGATTCAGGATAACTGACCGTTCAGTAACAACCTCGTCAAGCACATCCCACACTTCTTTTGCTCCCTTCTCCACCATCTTTCTCGCACTTTTGATGGTGGTCACAAAACCCTGATTCTCGAGTTTGTTATAAATAAAGGGTTTAAAGAGCTCAAGGGCCATTTTCTTCGGGATACCGCACTGATGCAGGCGAAGATGAGGACCAACTACAATAACTGAACGTCCAGAGTAATCAACACGTTTACCCAGAAGATTTTGACGAAAACGCCCCTGTTTTCCTTTCAGCATATCTGAAAGAGATTTCAAAGGACGCTTATTGGCACCGGTGATAACCCGACCACGTCGGCCATTATCAAACAGAACATCAACAGCTTCCTGTAACATTCGCTTTTCATTACGAATAATAATATCAGGAGCATCGAGTTCAAGAAGGCGTTTTAAACGATTATTACGATTAATTACCCGACGATACAAATCATTGAGATC
>DQVD01000340.1 GCA_015661935.1 Desulfocapsa sulfexigens
ATCGTCAAAAAATGCTTCTAAGTCAATGCGGGAAAAATACAGTAAATATACGTAGCAAAATGCTGTATATTTTGGAGCGGGAAAGATAGTGCTGATGTTTCTTAATAGTAACTATTCGAGTTGTCCCCAGAGCTAAGAATAATCTGGGAACTGTAAATAGTTGGATAGTGGCCAGGAGTCTGAAATACCAACTTTCATTGATATAATGCGTCCATCGAGGTCCAATAACAGCATCGACCAATCGGCACGAACTATTTTGCTTCTTGATCCAGGAATAAATGAAAGATCCACTGTGATATCTATAGCTCGTAGCAGAGAACATGATGCCCTGCAGGCACATTCAGAAGACAGAAGCCAGAATAGGTTGCAGCCTGCGGCTGAAATAACTACAGTTGGTTTTCACCTGGCATCCACTTCCGAGAATGATTCACACTGAAACTTTGTTTTTCCAATACACCGAATTGATACTTGATTCGCGTGCTTTTCTAAGTTTCTTGTTATATCGCTCTGTGGTGTAACGTGTATCGTAGAGCTCTGCGCCTGCAAGGACAGGGCTGCAAAAGCTAACATACGCAGAGCGCACAAAGATACGTAACACCGCCGTGCGGATGTCACGAGTATGGGGTCGAGTATCAATTCATGACAGTGGAAGTCGGACCGTAACAGTTGCTTAAATGCATCTTACTTTTCACGCATAATCGTGCCCGGAGCAAATATCCGGTACGACCAGTGTTTGAAAAGTGCATTAAATACCATTTTGTTCAAGTGGTCAGGTGTAAGCGATCACAGACACTCCATAATTGTGTGGTTTTTCCTGCCCGTATGAAAACTTTGCTAAAAACCAATCAAAGCATTTCCGGCAAAATTAAGAATAAATGACGGAAAGATTGCCATCCCGATCATGCCGACCATAGCCAGCGCCAGAGCTGCGGTCATTGCTGGTGACATTGAAACAGTTGTCTCATGTACAGGTTCTTCAAAATACATATACCGTACTATCCGGAGATAATAAAAGGCTGAAACAACACTGAAAATCATGGCGGCAATAACCGTCAAGATATAGCCGGCATGTACAGCGGCTACGAGTAGATAAAACTTAGCAATAAACCCGGGTGTCGGTGGGAGACCTGCAAGGGAAAAAAGGAAAACGAGCATCATGACCGCAGCCAGCGGATTTGTTTTAGACAGGCCCCGGTAATCGTCAAGATGTTCACCCCGCCGATTAGAGTCGCAAAGAAGGATAAGAATAGCAAATGCTCCCATATTCATGAAGGCATAAATAAACAGGTAATTCATGGTGGCTGACAGTCCTTCACTATTTCCGGCCAGAATACCCAACAGGGCATAGCCGGCGTGGGCAATAGCGGAATAGGCCAGCATCCGTTTTATACTCTTTTGGGCAATAGCTGCAATATTACCAATGCCCATGGTCAAAAGTGCCATACAAGCGATGAGACTTCCCCAATGGACATAAACATCACCAAATCCCATAATAAGAACGCGGCCAAGCACGGCAAAAGCGGCAGCTTTTGGAGAAACCGCCATAAATGCGGTAATTGATGACGGTGCACCCTCATAAACATCGGGAGTCCACATGTGGAAAGGCGCTGCTGCGATTTTAAAACAAAAGGCCACCAGCACCAGACCAAGTCCCATCAAAAAAGCATGATTGCTGATAAGATTTAAGGACACTACCCTTTCAGACAAAACGATTAAATCGGTTGTGCCAGTGAGTCCGTATATCAGAGAAATGCCGTAGAGCAGGATTCCAGAGGAAAAAGCACCCGTTAAAAAATATTTCAAGGAGGCCTCATTGGAGCGACTGTCCTGTTTCAGTAAGCCAACCAGACAGTACATGCTGAGCGCCATTAGTTCTAATCCCAGGTAGATAACGATCAAATCACCACCCGAAACCATAGCCATCATTCCCACAATGGAAAAGATGAGCAGGCTGTAATATTCACCTTGATGGAGTTTTTCAACCTTCAGGTAATACTCTGAAAGCAGGACTGTAAACAAAACGCCGATAAGGCATACCGTTTTAAAAAAAATACTGTAGCCGTCTACAATATACATGTTGCCGAATGCTGTTCCTCTGGAGGTGCTAAACTACACCAGCAGGGATACCAGGATGCCCGCAACAGTCAGCCAGGGAAGAAGTTGGCGGTTTTTGGAAAAAAGATCCACCCCGATTAACAGTATACCCAAAGCCAGGAGCACCAGTTCCGCTCCCATACAGGAAAGAGAGGACAGAGAGAAAGGTGAAATTGTATTCATCATGTAATTACCTCGTAACCATCCAAACCAAGACAACAAATGCGCCACCGGCCATAAAGAATAAATAGCGTGCTACCTGACCGTTCTGCACCCAACTTAATTTTTTGGAAAAGAAGCCGAAAATCCGGGCACTACCATCTACCACAGCATCAATACCATGCCAGTCAAACCAGGACCAGAAACGGGATATCTTCATGAGCGGCAACAAACCTGCCACCCGATATAATTCACTCCAGGCAGTATCAAACGCCTGTATCGGATTTCTGGCAATCCACATAAACTTTTTGCTCCCCTTACGATAGAACCAATCCATATCGAGGCTGATGACTACTTCCGGTTCCAGTTTTTTTACAAACAGGAAGAAACCCAGCGCTGTGAACAACAGGATCTGCATGGATTCGGAAAGATGATACGCCGTATACGGATGATAGTGAACCGGGTACGGCAGCAGGTTATAGAGAAAAGGAGTATAGCAGCCGATAAAAATACAGAAAAAAGCGGCCACGGCCATGGCAATCTGCATATTCACCGGCGGATCAGCGGCTTTCTCCCAGGTTTCCTCACTACAGTTATTTTTGCCGAACCAAATAAAGTAGGGTACCTTGAGGCCGGTATGGAGAAATGTTCCGGCAGAGGCCAGGGTGAGCAGGAAAGCAGCCCACATGAGATGCTCTTCAAAACCTGCGGCCACGATCATGGATTTGGAGACAAAACCGGAAAACAGAGGAAAGGCCGAAATGGAAAGACCTCCAATGAGCGTTAAGACAAATGTCTTTGGCATTTTTGTATACAGGCCGCCGAGATTACTGAATTTACTCGTTCCCGTCATAAACAGTACCGAACCACAGCCCATGAACAACAGCCCTTTATAGAGAATATGGGCAAAGGCATGGGCGCAGGTACCGTTAATAGCCATTTCAGTGCCTATACCGACACCAGTCACCATATAGCCGACCTGGCTGATGATGTGGTAGGCGAGAAGACGCCGGGCATCATTTTCAAGAACCGCATACACGACACCATAGAGGGCCATAATGACGCCAAGAGGAATAAGAATATCCATGCCGGCAAAACCACGGGCCAGGGCATAGATAGCGGTTTTAGTAGTAAAGGCGCACATGAATACGGAGCCGGCTACCGTAGCTTCACCGTATGCATCGGGCAGCCAGGCATGGAACGGCGGAACGGCTGCATTTAGGATAAAGCCGATCATAATAAGGTAGGTATAAAGGGAGGGAGAATCAACTCCGATCGGGCCGAATGATATATCACCCCCGGTGGCCTGATACCTTAAAATAATGCCGGCCAGCAGCACCAGTCCACCGAAGGTATGCACCAGCAGGTAGCGATAACCGATGGACAGGGATTGTTTTCTGCCGCGGAACCAGACCAGGAACACCGAAGCAAAAGCCATCAGTTCCCAGAAAAGAAAAAGTACAAGATAATCGCCGCAGTAAATGGCCCCAAGCGAACCGGCAACATAGAGCCAGGCCACGAAAATCTCTTTGATCCCCTTTGTATTCATGCCGTAGAGTGTACCGATCATACACATCAAGGTCATGATAAAGCCGAAAACATGGCTTAATCTATCAACCCGGCCAAAGGTGAGCGACCAGTCCATAAACTGCATGACACCAAAGGTGCCCTTGTCCATCATTAATACATCAATAAAGGCAAGGAGAGGTACCAGGATAAAATAACAGTTCCGAACGATCCTGGATCCCCGCACCAATGGGAGCAACAAGGCGCCTATGATCAGAATAGCAGCTGGATGAATCCAAAAATCAATCATCGTAATAGTCCTCGCTGGTCATGATGCCAAGGTGGCCATACCACTTGGAAAGAAAAATAATTAAGGTGCAGGAGACAAAGCCGAAGATGGACCACCAACCCGGAATATAGTGTTCAACCCAGGTATGGGCATGGTGTTTTCCTCCGGTCAAGCCTAAAATTATATCGATGATCACAAGAAGAACAAGCAGCCCGCAACTGAGCCGGATGGTCATCTTCATTCGGTTTCGAAAAAAATCAATAAATTGTACTATCATTTGCTCACCAGATTAACAAAGGTCATTATAAAATCAGGCCAGATACCTATAATTACAGAAATAACTGCGGCAATCATCAAAGGGATGACCATGGACAACGGTGCCTCCTTAATTCCCTCGTAGGGTTCACCCTCGGGCCGCTTACCCAGAAAGGCCTTGTAGGTAACAGGAGCAAAATAGGCCGCATTAAGCAATGTACTGGACAGCAGAACAAGCAGAATAGCAATAGAGTGTGCAGGCATTTCCATGGCCCCCACCAGCAGCTTCCATTTGGTAACAAAACCGGCCACCGGGGGCGCTCCGATCATGGAGAGCGAGGCAATACCGAATGCGGTAAAGGTCCAGGGCATGGTCTTGCCAAGACCGGACATTTCTGAAATATTTTTTTTGTGGGTGGCGACGTAAATAGCACCGGCACAGAAGAAGAGAGTGATTTTTGAGAAGGCGTGGTTGGCAATGTGTACCAGACCACCATCAATCCCGCTGGGGGTCAACATTGCAACACCCAGTATAATATAGGAGAGCTGGCTAACTGTGGAATAGGCAAGTCGCGCTTTGAGATTATCCTTGGTAAGCGCAATTATCGAAGCCATGATAATGGTAAAGGAGGCAAGGTAGAGCGTTGCTGTTCCAAGGCCCAGGGCACCCATCTGATCGGTACCGAATACATAGAGCATTACCCGGGTGGTGGAGAAGACTCCCACTTTTACCACGGCTACGGCATGAAGCAGGGCACTGACGGGAGTCGGGGCTACCATGGCGCCGGGCAGCCAGTTATGCACCGGCATTATACCGTTTTTTGCAAAACCGATGATACAGCAGATAAAGAGGATGATCACCAGTCCACTGCTTACATCGGCTGGGAAAATACCTGTGTGAATATTATCAGCAAAATCCAGGCTGCCGGTCAGCACATAGATAAGAATCATTGCCGGCAGCAACAGTCCCTTGGCTGTGGTGGTCAGGTAGACAATATACTTTCGCGCCCCTGAATATCCTTCCTCGTCCTGGTGGTGGGCAACCAGCGGATAGGTACAGATGGAAACAACCTCGTAGAAGAGATACAGGGTAAAAAGATTATCTGCAAAGGCGACTCCTATGGCTCCAAAAAGCGACAACGCGAAACAGGTATTAAAGCGTGTCTGCGCATGTTCCTCCAAGCTCCGCATATACCCCATGGAATAAAATGCCGTCACAATCCAGAGGAATGAGGCAACAAAGGCAAATATCATGGAAAAGGCATCGGACCGAAAAGTAAGAGATAATCCGGGAAGGATGTCAAATACCTGATATTTAAATACATTGCCGACCATTACTTCGGGAACCATAGAACCAATGACAGCGAACATGCAGGCTGCCGCAGCTACGGACCAGGACTCACGTATATTTGGATTCCTGCCGGAAAGGCTCACCAGAACAGCACCGGTTAAGGCACACAACATTGCAATCAAAGGTTTGCTTGATATAATGACTTCCATATCTCTAATTCCTTATCTCTTTTTCCTTATCAGTTTCATTTAAGGCAAAATTACCTGTGCCAGGGATGCTGCACCGCTCTGTATTCCATTGACCTGTTCAAGGAGATTGGCCACGCTGGCATGCATGACATTGAGAAACGGTTTCGGCCCAAAACCTATCCAGAAGACAAGAAGTAATAGCGGTGTCAAGGTAATAATTTCCCTGGCATTCAAATCCGACAGGCCAATATGTGAAGGATTGTTCGTCCCCCCCCATATTAATTTTTGCAACATACGCAACATATAGGCGGCAGCCAGGATTGCCCCGGGAATGGCGCAAGCGGCTATCAGTTTTGTATCAGCAAAAGCACCTGCAAGAATCATAAACTCGCCTATAAAACTATTTGTGCCGGGAAATGCCAGGGATGAAAGTGAGAAAAAGGTCAGGAAAGTCACATAGACAGGCATATACTTGCCAATCCCGGCATTCAGATGAAGCTCCCTGGTATGGGTCCTTTCGTAAATCATCCCGACACAGAGAAATAGAGCACCGGTGGTAATACCATGATTGATCATTTGCAGGATTGCCCCTTCCATGCCAATGGTATTGAAGACAAAAATTCCCAGAGTAACAAAGCCCATGTGGCCCACACTGGAATAGGCAATCAATTTTTTCATATCACTCTGGGCGAGAGCCGTAAAACCGCCGTACAGGATGCCGGCTATTGACAACCATAAAAGAAAAGGTGCAAAAGTAACGCTGGCTTCAGGGGTAATAGGCATGCAGAACCGCAGGAAACCATAGGTTCCCATTTTCAGGAGCACACTTGCCAGAATCACACTTCCGGCAGTAGGGGCCTGTACATGGGCTGCAGGTAACCATGTATGGAAAGGGAACATGGGAACCTTGATGGCAAAAGCAAGGAAAAAGGCGATAAACACCCACATTTGAAAGGTAGAAGAATAATCCTGTCCCATCATGAGCGGGATACTAAAGGTATGAGGATCCGTATTAAAATAGAGCGCAATGATTGCCACGAGCATCATCACCGAACCAGCCAGGGTGTAGAGAAAAAACTTAATAGAGGCGTAGATCTTGCGATCTCCGCCCCAGATACCGATAAGAAGAAACATGGGGATGAGAGTTGCTTCCCAGACAACATAGAAAAATACAAAATCCAGGGCCATGAACACGCCAAGCATGGACGCTTCAATGAGCAGAAGCAGGAACAGGAACGTCCTTACCCTGGTTTTAATGTAGTTCCAGGAACAGAGTACACAAAGCGGCATTAGCAAGGTCGTCATCAAGACAAGCAGCAGGCTGATGCCGTCTATCCCCAAGGTATAATAAACATTCAGGGATGGAATCCAGGCATGGTGCTCAGCAAACTGATATTTATGGGTGGTTGGATCAAACTTAAAATAAAGAGGCAGGGAAACAACCGCTGTCAGGATGGTCACACCCAGAGTCCAATATTTCTGACGCTCTTCTTCCGAAATGAAAAATAAGACAAAGCCTCCTGCCAGCGGCAGAAGCATCAGGATACTCAGGATGCCTGGCCCATAGTCATTCATTATCAAAAAATCCATCGTTAATCCTATCCTTTCAGTTCATTTATTTCGTCTGAATAGACGGTTTGCCGGTTACGGTACAGAGCCACGACAATTCCCAGGCCGATGGCTGCCTCAGCGGCAGCAACAGCAATGATAAAAAATGTAAAGACCTGACCACCCAGATCAGTGAGATAATGGCTGAAGGCAACGAAGTTCAAATTTGCAGCATTCAACATAAGTTCAATGCAGAGAAACATGATAATCACATTACGACGGGTCAAAAAACCATACATGCCGATGCAGAAAAGCATGGCGCTCAATGTCAAATACCAGGATACCGGAATCATTTCCGCTCCTCCTCTGTTGATGGTCCTGATCTCTCCTGCCGGTCCACAACCACCTCTTGTTTATCCTGCTTAGCCAGAAGAATTCCGCCGATTACTGCTACCAGCAGAATCAGGGCGACTATCTCAAACGGCAGTAGATATGATGAAAAAAGTTCAGTACCCAGTGCCTTGGTATGCGTTACCTCGCGGATAGCATCAATGGTCCATTTTCCGCGCGTTCCAAGAATAAAAGACCGGCTACCCACCAGCAACATCAC
>DQVD01000029.1 GCA_015661935.1 Desulfocapsa sulfexigens
CTTTGAAAACAAATAGTCGTTTTTAGCAGCTCATCAGAACCTCCTGGTTTTTTGTTTGGCCCTTGCCGCATACTTTACTACTATGGCGTCAAAGGCCAAACGAACAACCATGAGACACTGCTAACGTAAAATTTGTTTTGTTTTTTTGTCTATCCACACTCTGTCAATGTACAGGGTGTGGATTTTCTGTTTTTATTCGTAAGGACTCGGTGATAAATAACGTGTAATTTTTCAATTCGCAACTGAACCTGCAGAACATTTGCAACTGGAAAATTACACGTTATTTATCACCGAGTCCTAAGGCCTTTTTCTCCGGTATGTGTTCATGATAGATAAACTTACAGACCTTGATGAAAAGATATCTCATCTTGAGGGAAGGCTTTCTGATCCATCTCTTATTGCAGACCAGAAGGCTTACCAGAAGGTAGCTCAGGAACATTCTCATTTTTCCAGGCTTCAGGTTCTTTATGATGAACTTGATGGCGTCATTGCTGATATTGCAGATAATCGTGAACTTCTCCAGGGAGGTGATGATGAGGATGAGGAACTTCTGGAAATGGCCCGTGAAGAAATAGAGGAACTCTCTGTTCAGGAGAAAAAGCTTGAACAGGATATTCTGTTTTTGCTTCTGCCAAAAGATCCTAATGACGAGCGAAATACTTTTCTTGAAATCAGAGCTGGAACAGGTGGAGATGAAGCAGCACTTTTTGTAGCGGATTTATTTCGCATGTATTCCCGTTATGCTGAATCTCAGGGCTGGAAAGTAGAGATTATGAGTTCCAGTAATTTGGGGATAGGCGGGTTTAAAGAAATTATTGCGCTCATCAGTGGGAATTCCGTCTACTCCAAACTTAAATATGAAAGTGGTGTGCATCGTGTACAGCGTGTTCCTGAAACGGAAACTCAAGGAAGAATTCATACCTCAGCTGTAACTGTTGCTATTCTTCCTGAAGCTGATGAAGTTGAACTGAATATTAATCCCAGTGAACTTAAATTTGATGTATATCGAGCTTCAGGCCCTGGTGGTCAGTCTGTAAATACCACTGATTCTGCTGTACGTATTACCCATCTGCCTACAGGACTGATGGTTACGTGTCAGGATGAAAAATCTCAGCATAAAAACAAAGCCAAAGCACTCACTGTTTTAAGGGCTCGTTTACTCGATCAAATGGAACAGGAGCATCATGATAAGATTTCTGAAGCAAGAAAAAGTCAGGTTGGAACAGGTGATCGTAGTGAACGCATTCGAACCTATAATTTTCCTCAAGGCCGAATGACTGATCATCGTATCAACCTCACTCTCTATAAGCTTGAATCGATTATGGCTGGGAAAATTGATGAGATTCTTGTGCCACTTATTACCCATGATCAGGAAGAAAAACTGAAACTTATCCAATAAGCTAAGGTTTGTGAGAGAACTTTGCTAATTCGTGAACTGCTTTACAAGGCTTGTTTAAGGCTTGCAAAAGCTGGCATTGAAGATCCAGAGATCGATGCTGCCCTCCTTCTTGGCCATTGTCTTGGAAAATCTCGAACCACCCTTTATCTTATGGGTGACGAGTCGCTCTTAAGAGAGACTGAAGAACAGTTTTTGAGCCTTCTTCAGCGCCGCGTACAGCGTGAGCCAGTTGCTTATATTCTTGGCGTTCAGGAATTCTGGTCCCTTGACTTTCTGGTTAGTCCCGATGTTCTTATTCCACGACCTGAAACAGAGTTACTTATTGAAAAAGCGATCAGGGTATGGAGAAATTCTTCCCAACCTTCAGGTTTTATTCTTGATCTTTGCTGCGGCAGTGGTGTGATTGCAATTGTTCTTGCCAAAGAACTTGGCAGGAAAGTACTGGCAATAGATCTCTCCATGGAAGCCATTTTAATAGCCAAAGAAAATGCCGGAAGACACGGGGTTTCACACCTTGTCAATTTTCTTCAAAGCGATCTGTTATCAGCACTTGCTCCTGTGCCTTGCCTTTCTCTTGTTGTCTCTAATCCTCCCTATGTCAGCCAGCAGGAAATTGCAAGTGGCCTGCAACCGGAAGTGGATCGTTACGAACCGCGCCTTGCACTTGACGGTGGAGATAAAGGCATTGAAATAATAAAAAGAATTGATGACGAATTGCGTTGTCGGATGTTACCCGGTGCCGATCTGTTTATGGAAATAGGCACTGAACAGGGTGCTGATATCCTCTCTTTATTTGCAGAAGAAAAAAAACTTACTAAAAGTTTTACAGAACTTGTAGTAGAACAGGATTATGCTGGTCATGATCGGATATTTCACGCGAAACTGGAAACATAGAAGCCATTAAAAGGCTTCTGAAGGAACGGGGACGAAATAATTTCCTCATGTAGGCGCTCAGATTTAGGTTATATTTGATTGATCTGAAGCTGAGATTGCATAGATGGGGAAGTTATTTCGTCTCCGTTCCTAAGGATATTTAAGATGGAAAAATTAGTCATAGAGGGCGGTAAGCAACTCTTCGGTGAAGTGAGTATCAGTGGTGCAAAAAATGCTGCTTTACCACTCATTGCTGCCAGTTTACTCGCTCCGGGTGTTCATGTCTTGCATAACGTTCCTGATCTTCGTGATACAAGGACTATTCTCCGATTACTGGAATCCCTTGGTCTTAGCTGGAAGCGCGAAGGTTCCACCCTTAAAATTGATGGCACCGGCCTGCGTTACTCTGAGGCCTCCTATGATCTTGTTAAAACCATGAGAGCATCAGTTCTTGTGCTTGGTCCATTGCTGGCTCGTCTTGGCAAGGCAAAGGTTTCTCTCCCCGGTGGCTGTGCAATTGGTGCCCGTCCAATAAATTTTCACCTTATGGGGTTTGAACAACTTGGAGTTACATGCGA
>DQVD01000236.1 GCA_015661935.1 Desulfocapsa sulfexigens
AGTTAGTGAATTGCTGTTATTGAGATTTGCAATTGCTGCACATGTACTTTTGGTAATAGCAGGCTTAATAATATCGAAAAAATTTTCAACGGTAGTCTCATTGGTGATGTCTGCAAGTTCCCTGGCTCCTTCAAGCACAGTAAAGTCAGATTTGAGTTTAGCTAGACCCCACTGTCTTGGGAAGAGTGTTGTGTCCTTTTTTTCTGTTGCTGTTTGTATTGGTCTATCATCGTCCTGAAAAACATTATCAAAGGGATCGGATGCGAAAAAGGCATGTACATTTTTTATTTCACGCATCCAGGAGATATCACGTGATCCCCATATCTTAAAAATAGGGATAGCTACATCGAGAAGCTGTGAGGAAAATAAGTGGTTCCGCTCTTTGGCAAGTCGCGCTATTGCTTGCTGATGATTGACTCGCCGGTCTCCTTGCATCTTTCCTGTCAGGTCTTCATAATACTCACAGACCCCAATGATTTGGGAAAGTAGAGGGATTTTATCTCTTTCCAAGCCAGTGGGGAATCCAGTTCCGTCCCAATATTCATGATGAGCGGCAAGAATGGGTCTAAAGTGTTTAAGAACTTTCACTGTGGTCACAAGATCTGCAGAGACCATCGGATGCTGCTGATAGTGGGTAAGCTGTTTGGGGGTGAGTTGAGGCTCTTCCTGCCGCCCTTGTCCTCCTGCTATTACATTATTCCCGATATCATGAAGAAGCCCTGCCCAGAGGGCTTGGATCGGGTCAAGATCCTGCATGTTAAAAGCTTTAGCGATACGATGACAGTAAAAGGCCACCCGGTTGGAATGAAAATCTTTTTCCGAATTGCTGCTGTTTGCCACCTGGGCAGTGAGCCAGAGCAATTCAGATATTAACTCCGGGACAGATATGGCATGTATTCCAGGGAAATATATTTCAAGAGTTGAAAACAGCGCCTTATGAAAACTGGAATCAACAAAAAAGGCAAGGTTCTCTGGAGCAGAAAAGCATCGTTTCGCTGCCTCGATAATAATTGGATCAACACTGCTTGCCGATTGTTTGTTCAGAAAAAGTCGTGTCTCTTTGAGTGTTGCCTTGGGATTAGTGGTTATGAAAATATCGAGAAGGTCTGCGAGATGGAGAATCCCTGCTTCAGTAGAAATGCCATGTTTTGATTTGCCTTTGGGAAATCCGGTTCCGTCGTAGCGTTCATGGTGATCGGCAATCCACCCTGCAAGCGGCTGAAAGAGATGAAAACTCTGTAGGATTTCGGCTCCTCGAGTGGAATATCCACGTTCCTCCATATCCCGGAAAGTCCCTGCGGTATGCTGAGATAGGCGATCTTTCTGCTTCATCCCACCGATATTATGCAGTAACCCGGCAACAAAGAGCTGCGTTGGCTGGTCGTGGTGCAACTGTTTTGCGATTGCCTGGGACAGACTTGCAATCCGCAGGCTGTGTATCAGGTGTTCCTCTGCATCTAAATAGAGAATTTTGGACAGGAGTGAAACTATTTCAAAAAGAATTTCCTGTTTGTCCTGAAAACTATGCATAAAGTTCTTTTTAAATCAGTACGTTCTGTTACTTGATAAGGTTTATACCGCTCTCTTCCGATATATCAGAAAGTTCTTTGAGGTGGGCGCGTTGTACCATGGCGACAATGGTTTCGATGTCTGCTGCGATAGAATGTGTGGGGAGATCCAGCTGAAGCCCACAACAATATTGGATACCTTTTTTCTCACGAACTTTGGAAATATGACGCACAGTTCCCTTAACTTTTACCTGCAGTTCTCCACCTATGATAAAATGGACGATGCAGATTTCATCTACCTGGAACATGCTTTGATGCTTCTTTTTAATATTGAAAGATAGACCGTCTGTACTGATGTCAATGGGTTCTGCATGGATATCCGGCCGCGTCTTCTTTCCTTTTACAAAGATATTAAAATCCATACCTTTAGTGACTTTTGCCCGAAATGCTCTTGCCCCCCGAACTTGCCTGCCCACAACAGGGAAGGCCAGACGGAGAACAGGAATTTCTCGAACAATGGTTAGATCCTGAAAAAATGTTCCCAGTTCAACAGCGCTTGTAGAGGTGAAAAATCGAATAAGAATTTTTTTTGAGTTACGGAGATGAAGATTTCCCATGCCGGGTTCGATGGGCAGGGTGATGATATGGCTCATCAGTTTCAGATAATCTCCAGCTGTGTAATTGGGCTCTATCAGTGTCAGCTCACCATCTTCATTTTCGATTTTTTCAAGATCCGGGAAATCATCATTTATTCTACTGAAATAAACACTGGTCATGCCATCAAGTTCTACTTCCAGAATCTTATCATCGAGTAGTGCTGTCTGGATATAAGGGAGTATTTGGCTGGGTTTTACCATGAATTCTCCGGAAGCCACGCCATCTTCAACCGCCTGCCTGGTAAAGGAGTAGGCCTCTTCAGGAAAAAAGAACGCAAGTTTCTTCTGGATGTTTTGAATGGAGAGTTCTTTTTTTTCTTCTTTGTTGTCCATTTGGCACGTTATTCGAGATATTCTTTACGAAACAGTCCTTCTGCTTCAAGTGATCCTGCGAGAATTAATTTTCCTACTTTATTAAAAGACATATCAGGATCAAGATGTGTTGTGAAGTCTTTATCTGTTTTTATGGCAAGAAGGTTACAGCGGGTTTTTTCCCGAATCATTATTTCTGCCAGCGTTTTTCCGATAAATGCATCTGGAGTAGGAACCATAAAGACATTGAGCGCCTCAGAAAAGAACGAGGATTTCGACGGTTGTAACAGGTTCATAATGGATTTTGCGCCCATGGATGCTGAAGAGTCTACAATATCAGCACCTGCCCGGTGCAGTTTGGACACTGTTCGTTTTTCGACCGCTCTGGTTACGATCTGTATGTCGGGGCGCAGTTGACGGCAGTAAAAAGAAAGGTAGATATTCATGGCATCATTGTGGGTGGTAATAATAACTGCACGAGCTTCTTCAATTCCGGCTTCTTTTAAAGTGTTGATATCAGCAGCATCACCCTGGATGTAACGGTTGTTTCCCTTTGTGATGGTAGGACGTTTTTCAATAATTGTATAAGGGATGTCATTTTGTTCCAGATAGTCAGCCGCAGCCTGTCCTACTCTGCCTCCTCCCAGGATAAGAATACCTATCTCCGAGTCCATTTTTTCAGGAGAGATTGCCAGACTACGATCCACTCGCTCAAGATCTTCTTTGGTTCCTGCAATAATGAGGATATTTGTCTGTTTGAGTGTGGCTTCAGGATCAGGAGGGAGGATTTCGCCTCGTTCCCATATACCGATGACTGTCAGTCCAATTCTGTTCCTCATTCTGGATTGCTTAAGGGTCTGTCCGGCAAGGTGGTTGATATCACGTACCGGAAATTCACCGATGAGTAATTGTTCGAACTTACCAATG
>DQVD01000115.1 GCA_015661935.1 Desulfocapsa sulfexigens
AGGCGCTTTCCAGGGAATAACCTGGGTTTTGGCCGGAAATTCATCCGAAATACAAAAAAACACCGCGTAAGTCGCAAAACACTTGCACAACAAATCGAAAAGAAATCAACTAATCTGGATACACGCTTGACTTCCACACCTCACTTCTCCTATTCTATATTCATTATTAGGACTATTTATTCATCCTTTCCCCGATGGAGCCCCCAATGAACAAAGCAATAAAATGGCTACTGATCATCATTGCTGGTATTGGAGTCCTGTTTGGCGGCATTCTTGTTAGCCTTCCCTTTATTATTGATCCAAACAATTATAAAGAGCAGATAAGTACAATCGTTCATGAGCAAACCGGGCGGGTCCTTTCCATTCCCGGTGATATCAAACTGCAGGTTTCACCAAAGCTTGACGTAGCCTTTTCACTTGGTGAAATTCAGCTGGCCTCTAGTAAAGAGTTTCCTGATACTTCTTTTGTGTCAAGCAAACTGGCTGAAATCAAACTCGCAATCTGGCCTCTAATAACCAAAAGACAGCTGCAGATCAACAAGATTGCACTCAGTGGGGTACAGCTCAATCTTATCCGCAATATAGAAGGAAAAACAAACTGGGAAGATCTGGCCGCCGGAAAAACGGCAAAAAATGACCCATCCCCGCACTCCGGGCAAGACAAGCCGAAGCACGCTTCAAAAAAATCTTTGCCAGCCATTGATATCGGCGGCATGGATATAAAAGATATAAATATCCTATATCAGGATCAACAGGCAAAGAAAACCATTGCCTTGAACAACTTCAATCTTAGCATCGGCCATCTTCAGGAAAACGCCCCCTTCCCGGTTTCAGCTGATTTTAATTTCAGCCTGGACGATAACAAACAACCATTGGCAGCAAGCATTAAAACCGAATTCAACTTGACCTTAAACCTCTCTAACCAACACTTTGCCATTAATGATTTCACTTTAAACGGTCTCTTTCAGGGAAAGATGTTTCCAGCATCCAAGCTTAAAATCAGCCTTATGGCCGATGTTGAAATCAGTGTCCCTGAGGAAAAAGTAACTCTTCATAAATTTGTTGTTAAACAGAATGAGCTGACAGCTACAACCGCGCTTTCTCTCGTTGGGTTCACAACACCTGTCATTAAGGGGACACTAAAGATTGCCGAATACTCTCCCAAACAACATCTTACACAACTGGGAATTCCTCTGCCGGAATTTACAGATCAAAAAGTACTGGATCGCCTGTCCGCAACTCTTGGTTTCAGTTTGAACAGTGATCAGCTTGAAATAAAAGAAATCTTAATACAGCTTGATGACACGGCAGTTAAGGCCAATGCATCTGTGAAAAATCTCAAACAGCCAGCGTATGCATTGAATCTTCATATCGACCAGCTCGATCTTGATCGATATGCAATACAAAAGGATAAAGAAGGTCCCGCCACAAAAAAAGAGCTCCCACAAGAAACGACAGAAAAACAGCAGGCAACCATCCCGGTTCACCTTTTAAGAGGTCTCACTTTTGATGCTGATATCAAAATTGACACACTCAAAGCTGCAAAACTTACCCTTACTGACGTTACATTAAAGGCGGATGGGAAAGATGGCCTCATTCAACTGCAACCTCTGGCAGCAAAGTTATACGAAGGAAGCCTCACAGTAACCGGGCAGATTGATGCCCGGCCGGATGTACCCAAAATGAATCTGAAAAAAAATCTGCAGGGTGTACAACTTGGGCCACTGTTTATCGATCTGGTTGGGAAAGAAGAGCTTAGCGGCAGGGCAGATATAAGTGTAGATGTTGTAACCAGAGGAATTGATAAGGCTGGACTGACCCGAAACGCAAACGGAAATGTAAACCTCTCTCTTTCCGATGGCAAAATTGCCAAATTACAGATTCTCCAGACCATCCGCCTGGCAAAAGCCTTGCTGAGCAAAGAGCCTCTTACAGCTAATGCCTTATCACAACCAACCGGCTTTGCAACATTAACAGCCAGTGGCACACTAACAAACGGAGTCTTTATAAACAACGATCTGCAAGCCGCATCCGATCTGATGAAGGTTACGGGCAAAGGAAAAGTGGATCTGGTACAGGAACAAATTGACTACCTGCTGACCATCAATCTGATCGATCGCATTGAACGAAAGCAGGACACAGGACTTGTCGATCTTGGAAACACCCCTATTCCTTACAGAATCAAGGGAAGTTTTACAGATCTTCAACAATCTGCCGCACTGGAAGATCTGGTGATATCCAAGGCGAAAGAAGCTTTACTCGACACTCTGGAAAAAGAGTTTGGCAGTGGCAAGGATGGGCAGGAAAAATCGGATAGCGATATTAACTCATTAATCAACAAAGGCCTGAAGGGACTCTTTGGGAATTAGTGCCTTACAGAACAATTTCTTGTTGTTAAAAGAAAATTTCTGATAAGGCACTTATCTAGTGAACCGCCTCTCTTCCTGAACAGGGTTAGGCAACTACTCGGGAGACAATAATGTTCGAAGAAAAACGTAAATTCAAACGTGTCGCAAGTAATGTTCGTGTGGGATTTAACAAACAGCTGGTTG
>DQVD01000102.1 GCA_015661935.1 Desulfocapsa sulfexigens
TACAAGCTGCAATTGCCCCGTATTGTACACAGCACCACCCGAAGCAAGACCGTCCTGTACATCATTGTTACTTAACGTCGTATTAGTCAAGTTACTTGACCCGTTATTCTTCAGTCCCCCGCCGCCCTGACTGAAATTACCCTGGATGGTACTTGAAGAAATATTGAGGGTACTGTGACTGGTATTAAAAATTCCGCCTCCTTCATTGGCATAATTATTTTTTATTGTACTGTTTATTATTGAACAGGTTCCTCTGTTTAAAATTCCACCTCCGACATCACCTTCGCTTTTCCCAAATACACTGTTACCGGACAAAACAATATTGCCGATTGATACGGTTGATAAATTTCGCAAACCACCCCCGCCTTTTTGATCAACAGGTTGGTCAGCAGGCAGGTTGCCATTGCGAATAGTAAGATTAGAAAGAACAACAGATATATTATCTCCAAGAATATCAAATACACGGTCAAGCCCATCAGCATCAATAAAGGTCTTGTTCACCCCGGCACCAATAATTTGCAAGGAGTCCGTGATATCCAAATCCCCGGTAGCAGCCTGATCTTCATTTAGACCGGATATATTGAAGCGGTAGGTTCCGGCAGGAAGAATAATAACATCTTCTCCCGGTAATGCATTTGTTTCTTCTATAGCAGCACGAAGGGTACAATTGGGGAAGACAAATGGCAGTCTAATAGTCAGGTAAGCTACACAGATACCGTTGCCAGGTGATAAATCGTTGACGTCAAATCCTGAATTAACAGTAAAAGTCTTAGCCATAGTTACATTAACGAGTACAATACTCACTAATGTAAGACACATAAACATTTGAGCAACAACGGGAAAGGTCTTCGACTTTATATTCATAATTAGCGGTGTTTTAGTGTAATAAAAGAAAGGTTTCACAGCTCTCAAAGACTATACTGTCTTTTGATGCAGCAACTTACAGCCCACCAAACACTCACAAAAACTAATCCTACCTATCTGGTCAAGTAGAATTTTATTGGTTTCCCAGGTTATTTTTCCAGTAATGGAGGCTAAGGGAATAGAACCACTCGGATCCCACACAGAATATTGCCAAAAGAAATATTTCCATGTACACTCTAACCGCCATATCAAAAAGATATTCCCTGGAGAAGATTTGTTCCTAAACTCAGCAAGCCACTTTCCCGGGATGAATGCACAATCAAATAAAAATTAAAACAGTACTCGGTCAAGGAGCCCTATATGAATTCTGCAAACATTTTAAAAGATGTCATTTATAATGACAAAAAGCCAGCCATCTCAATCTTGCTGGAAACATCAACCTCCAAAGAAATTCGGATTGTTTTTGCCAGGGATCAATACATGAAAGAACACCAGACACCTCACCCGATCACTGTCGAAATGGTCGAGGGGAATTTGGATTTTGGTGTTGAAGGTACTATTCACAATTTAGTAAAAGGAGATATCCTTAGCCTCGATGGTGGTGTTCCGCATGATCTGCTTGCCAAATCAAAATGCATCGTACGACTTACCCTTAGTAAAGCAGACACTCTCCAGAGAGTTGAAGATGTTATTAGACTATAAAAAAGAAAAAAAATGAATAACTGGTTACTCTTTATACTTATATTCCTTCTTGGCAATTATCTTCTGGAACAGATTGTTTCCTATCTTAATATCAAGGCATTGGTAAACAAGGTACCGGAGGAATTTCAGGAAATAATTGATGCAGAGAAATATCTTAAATCTCAGGAGTACACCCGTGTCACAAGCCAATTTGGTTTGGTACAGTCGACCGTCGGTATAGTCGCTCTGATCATCTTCCTTTTGGCTGGAGGATTCAACTCTGTGGATATTTTTATCCGCAGTTTTAATCAGGGATCAATTGTAAACGGTATACTCTACATTGCGTGTCTCATCCTGCTCAGCTCAATACTTTCTCTTCCCTTTAGTTTGTACTCAACCTTTGTGATCGAAGAACGATTTGGTTTTAATAACACCACAATAAAAACGTTTTGTACTGATCTTTTAAAAGGACTTTTCCTTGGCATTCTCATTGGAACTCCAATTCTGTATCTCATTCTCTGGTTTTTTGAGACCACAGGCGATTTTGCATGGATCTATTGCTGGATAGGCCTAACGCTTTTCAGCATTATTCTGCAATTTCTTGCACCCGTACTGATAATGCCACTTTTCAACAAATTCACCCTCCTGGAAGATGGTACATTAAAAGAAAAAGTACTCGAGTTTGCCCGAAATGCATCGTTTAATATCCAGGGCATTTACACCATGGATGGTTCTAAAAGATCCAGCAAACTCAACGCGTTTTTCACAGGCTTTGGTAAATTCAGAAAAATCGTCTTTTATGATACCCTCCTTGAAAAACTGGATGATGATGAAATTGTAGCAGTCCTTGCCCATGAGATGGGTCATTATAAACATCGCCATATCTTTAAAATGATGGCAATCTCCATCTGCCATACTGGCCTGCTCTTTTTCCTTCTTTCACTTTTTATCGGGAACGAAAACCTGTTCGCTGCTTTCCAGATGGAGCATCTCTCAGTCTATGGTGCATTGATCTTTTTTTCTTTTATTTTTTCTCCATTAAATCTTCTTCTTGGAATTGCCGTTAACATCCTCTCCCGAAAACATGAATTTCAGGCAGACCACTATGCTGCAAATCCTCCCAGCCGTGGAACCGCACTGATAAATGGACTCAAGAAACTTTCTGTTGCAAACTTATCAAACCTTACACCACATCCGGCGATGGTATTCTTCCATTACAGCCATCCGCCAGTACTCGCAAGGATACGAGCATTACACAAACAGTCAGAATAGAAGACTATAATCACACATCATAATTAGATAATTACTCTCTGGTAGTAGGCAGTGATAAGAGGAAAGTTACATGAGAACAGCACGATTCTAATTCTTATCGTTTACCCTGGCAACTCTGTTTATTTATTCAACTTCCTATGCAGAGTCTGCTAGACCGAGTTTTGATTGCAGTGAAGCAAAAAGTGATGGAGAAAAATTAGTTTGCAGCGATGGACAATTGGCATTACTTGACCTGGAACTGGAAAGAATCTATAAGCTGGCCATCAACAATCCATCACTTAATGCGAAAGGGAAAAAATATCTTCGGGCCTCGCAACGTGGATGGATAAAAGGGCGTGATGATGCCTGGAAAGTCAAGGATCAAAAGCGATATATTGGAGATGTTTATCTGTTTCGTA
>DQVD01000426.1 GCA_015661935.1 Desulfocapsa sulfexigens
ACTACATCCGAGAGGATACGAAAACCCACCGTTCCCTCAGTTATCGTTGTGGGCTGGATAAAAATGGGTGATGTCCTGGTAACGTCCCGCTTGATTGTGCACAATTCTTTCATCTAACAAGAACATGTTTCATGTCATTAAAAATGACACCTGTTTCGTCTGCAACAATACAAAAACAGGACCATAAGATAGTATTCATCCACCCTTCAGCAACTCGCTTGAAAGCCGTTTGAATTTCGTCTTGAAAGTCCTTGACAAGATATTTCTCATTTTGAGATAACAAAATAAAAACGCAATTATTCTTGGCTATTTACTATCAAAGCGTCATCTTTCACAGATATTCTTTCTGTCTCAAATATGAGAGGGAGAAAATTGCTTCATACACACGCCAAGCCCTTCTTGCAATAACATTTCACTGCCAACCAGGAACAGCCAAGACAATATCACTGATGCCCTCTTTATTTTAATTACCTTCGGACAGACATGATGAACACCCAAAAATCAATCCCTCTCACCCACGCAGAGCAACGAATCTATTTTACCCAGCAACTCTACCCCTCCTCTCCGATGTGGAACGTTCCTGTTTCTTTACGTATAACGTTGGCAGACATCGAAAGATTGAAGGAGGCGGTTCTGACTGTTGTTGCACAAACTCCGGGACTGCATCAGGTTTTCACCGTAAATGACGGCAAAGCGTATAAGCAGATCGATATGGCACTTGAGCCAAAAATTGAAATGGTCGATTTCAGCGAACAAGGAGAACGGGCTTATCTGGAATGGGCAGAAGAGCAGGCGGGAGAACTCCTGCCAATGCTGGATGCACTAAGCTACCGCATCGGCATTGCCGATGTTGGAGACGGCACCGCGTATCTGTTTTCAATCTTTCATCACATACTGGCTGACGGCACCTCAAGCGATCTGGTCTTCCGCCGGATATTAAAGGTATATAAAGCACTAAAAGAAGGCGAATCGATCACATTCCCCGCCCCTCCGCCACTTGAAACGGCATATGAGGCCGAACAACAATATGTAGAGTCTGATGACTACCGGCAAGACCAAAAGTTTTGGCACCAGCTCTTTGAATCGCTACCGCAGCCGCTGGATATTTCGGGTAAAACTGCATCTGACTCTATTACCACAGCCTCATGCGATCACCGGTTCAGCAAGACAAATGCGACAAGGCTGCTCAATTACTGCCAGCAAAACAAGGTTTCTCCCTTTCGGGTCGTACTTGCCGGCATGTATCTGGTTCTTGCACGGACACTGCGGCGTGACGACATTGTTATAGGCACCGGTACGGCTAACCGCTATCCACCTGAGCTCCGCGAAACAATCGGCATGTTTGTCAGCACCGCGGCCACCCGCATGAAAGTTGACGGCGAGATCAGCTTCGACGAATTGGTCAGCAATGCAAGCCAATGCATACGGGATACACTGGC
Organism: Desulfocapsa sulfexigens; assembly: GCA_015661935.1. Classification (GTDB taxonomy): domain Bacteria; phylum Desulfobacterota; class Desulfobulbia; order Desulfobulbales; family Desulfocapsaceae; genus Desulfocapsa; species Desulfocapsa sulfexigens_A. Next base: position 1,440 of record DQVD01000426.1, read on the forward strand.
ACACCAACGTTACCCTTACGACACACTGACAGCCGATCTTCGTCAGCGCTTCGGGGAAGTACCGGATCTCACCTCGTGCACCCTGGTTGAAATGGTACGCACCCCATATGAAGATAATACAGAGGCAATTGTACATCTTCACACTGAGTCACTGATACCTCTGGCCGGCTTTCTGACCTATCCGCACCGATCACAACAAAACGACACCAAGGTAGATCTGCATGTGGTCTATAATGAAAGCATGTTTGAAAAATGGCGTATTGAAGAATTTATAGCCCATATCGAACAGGCGGTAATAGCTGGAATCTCGGCGCCTGAAACCAAGGTTTGTGATATCGATTTTCTCTCCGATACAGAACGTCGCAAACTGGTTTACGATTTCAATGAAACCGAAGCCCAGTGGGAGGTGGAAACCACTCTTCATCAGTGTATTGATGATATCGTTCGTCGTTTTCCCGGCCACACGGCAGTTGTCCATCGCGGCGAAAAAATGAGCTACGCCGAGCTGGACAAGCGATCCAACGCCATGGCCAGAACCCTTATCGCAAACGGTGCCGGGCCAGGCAAGGTAATCGGGTTGCTGGCAGACAGATCAATCGATATCATCGTTGCCCAGCTTGCTATCCTCAAAAGTGGCAGTGCCTTCATGCCTATTGATGCGAACTACCCGGACTCCCGCATCCAGTTTATGCTCGAAGATATTGCAGCACCGCTGATCCTTACCCAACCCCGTTTTATTGACGAAAAAGATTTTGGTGACGCATTAGTCGTCAACATGGACGACCGGGGAGTCTACGATACGGATGATACCATGCTGGATAACCGCAACACCCCGAACGATCTCTGTGTTGCCATCTACACATCCGGTTCCACCGGTAAGCCAAAAGGCGTCCTGCAGGAACACCGTGCCATCTGCAACACCATCCACGCAACCATTGAAGACCATGGTATCACCCCGGATGACAGGATATCCAAACACGCCAGTTTTTCTTTCGATGCCAGTTTACTTGAAGTTTTTCTGGCACTGATGAGCGGTGCAGAGCTGCATATCATTCCGGAAGAAATCCGATTGTCATTAAGTCATCTCAATGAATATTATGAAGAGCATGGTATTACCTGGTCATTTTTAACCACCCAGCTGGGCGAACAGTTCATGGATTTCATAGACAACAAATCGCTTCGCACTCTTGCCATTGGTGGGGAAAAAATGAGGATCTTTACGCCGCGGGACTATCAACTTCTTAATCTCTACGGCCCCACAGAGTGCGCAATTTATGCCACCCAACATCCGGTAACCGGAGTTGAAGACAATATTCCCATAGGTAAACCGCTTGGCAATTTTCGCATGTATATTGTCGATAAATTCAATCAGCCACAACCTCCGGGATACGGCGGTGAGCTCTGCATTGCCGGTCCTGCCGTTGCGCGGGGGTATCATAAACGCGAAGATAAAACCGCCGAATGCTTTGTCCCCGATCCGTTTTATCCGGGCGAAACCATGTACCGCACCGGAGATCTGGCTTGCTGGGCAGTTGATGGCAATATTCTCCATCTTGGCCGGATTGATCGTCAGGTCAAGCTGCGCGGATTCCGTATCGAGCTTGGCGAAATCGAAAACGCCATGTTATCCATTAACGACGTCAACGAAGCAGCAGTAAGTGATTTCAAAGACAGTGCAGGTCACGTCTATCTCTGCGGCTATATCTGCGGTGACGCTGATCCTGATGCGGTTACCAGGGAACTGGATGGAAAAGTACCTCCTTTCATGGTTCCACTGCACATGATGAAGCTCGATTCCATGCCGATTAACCCCAGCGGTAAAATCGACAGGAAAAAACTGCCGGAACCGCAAACGACGCCAGAAACCGAAGAGGAATATAAAGCACCGGAAACTGATCTCGAAGAAAAGCTCTGCTCAATCTGGGCACAGGCCCTCTCCAGAGAACAGATCAGCGTTGAAGCCAATTTTTTCAACTCCGGTGGGGATTCGCTGCGAGCTGTAGCACTACAGGTAAACCTGGAAAAGAAACTCGGCTATGCTGTCGAACTGGCAGCGATTTTTGAATATCCAAGCCCTCGCCAAATGGCAGCAAGGCTTACAAACAGTGAAGCATCGGCAGCACCAATTCCTGCTGCCAAACCAGCTGAGTATTATCCAGCCACCGTTTCTCAACAACAGCTCTATCTCTTAAGCCGCATGAAGGGTATCGGGACGGCCTACAACATCCCGCTATGTATTACCTTTGACGGCCCACTCGACCAAAAACGGCTATCAACTGCCCTGGTCAATCTGGTGGAGAGGCATGAGGCACTACGAACATCGTTTACCATCAAAAATGGCGTCTGTGTACAGTGTATAGCCGATAAAGTTCACCTTAAGCTTGAATTCAGCCAGACCGACAACGATGACCTTGCCATACTTACCTCCGGATTTTCACGACCGTTTGATCTCAGCAGGGCACCGCTTATGCACGCAAAACTGGTTGCCCACACTGATGGCCGCCATTGGCTGCTGCTCGATTTCCACCATATCGTATTTGATGGAGTGTCAACAGGAATATACCTCCGCGAGCTATTTGCCCTCTATAACGGAGAACCCCTGGAACCTTTGTCCATTCAACATAAAGACCTCGCCGTCTGGGAAGCAGATCGGGAAGAAGAGATCAAAACTCAACATCAAGACTTCTGGCACAACCTGTTTGACTCCCCGCCAGAATCAGAGCTGCCGACAGATTTCACCCGGCCAAACGGCCAGGATTACGCCGGTGCCGACTACCAGCATCAAATTAATCCCGACACCAGCGCAGCTCTACGCCAACTTGCAAAGCAACAGGGTTCAACCCTGCACCAGATTTTCATGACAGCAATCGGGGTTGTCGGCGGCCGCTGGGCAGACAGCAACGACATCTGCATAGGAACCAGTATGAGCGGGCGAGATAAAGCAGGAACGGCATCAATCGTCGGCATGTTTGTGCGGACACTGCCAACACGCATTTGCCCAAAGGCAGGAAGCAGCTTTGCCGATTTGCTCCATCAGACTAAATCCCAGATGCTTGCAATCCACGAACATGGAGAATATCCAATTTCCAGCCTCTATGAGCATCTCGGCGCCAATAGAGGACCGGGCAGACACCCTATGTTTGACATCAACTTTGTCATGCGAAATATCGGTGCAGAAAACACCTTCGATCTCGGAGACCTAAAGGCAACGATCAGCGCCATTCGATCAAAAACCGCCAAGTTTGATATCTCAATCGCTGTGGAAGAACACGGCAGCAATCTTGTTCTTGAGATAGATTACCGGACTTCACTTTATCGACGGGAAACCATTGCCCGCTTTGCCGGCCATCTTTGTTCCATCCTTGAAGCCGCAGCCAAAACACCTGAGATTCCGATCGAGGACTTCGAAATTCTTGGCCCTGAAGAACGCAACGCACTGCTGAAACAATTTAATCCTCAACCAACTCCGGCCCCGCAGTGGCAGACAGTTTGTCAGGCCATTGACGAACACGCCCGTCATCGGCCGGATCATATTGCCGTCACCGCAGAAAACGGTAGTTTGACCTATGGTCAACTGGTCAGCCTTGCCAACCGTACTGCCCGCGCTATCAGCAAACAAGGTGGAGGAAAAGATAAAATCGTTGCAGTGATTGCAGACCGCACCACCTGGCCAGTGGTCGGCATGCTGGCAGCACTCAAATCAGGTTCCGCCTATGTGGGCCTCGACACCCATTATCCGGATGATCGGATTGCCTTCATTCTTGAAGATACTGAAGCACCATGTGTTGTCGGCACCAAAGAACAGATTGACACCATAACCATACCCTGCGCAACGGTTGTCATTGACGGCAAACTGCCAACAGACGACACCGATCCGGGACTGGCCGAAGGAGGTGATGCACTGGCCTATTGCATCTTCACCTCGGGCTCAACCGGAAAACCAAAAGGCGTGCTCATCGAACACCACTCAATGGTCAACTTTATTCACTGGTATTCCACCCATCACCAGATGAGCCCGGCATCAGGATGTGCAGCCTTTGCCGCTTTCAGCTTCGACGTCTCTGTTGCCCAGATTTTTGCGCCACTTGTTTCCGGTTCAAGCCTGCATGTCATAGCCGAAGATATGCGCCGCTCTCCGCAGGAGCTGGATGACTACTTTGTAGCAAACAAAATCACCAATGCCCACTTTCCCACCCAGTTTGCCGAGCAGTTTATGAACATGTGCAGTGGTCGCTCACTGCAATATATGGTAGTTGGTGGCGACCGACTCAAGTCATACCGCATGGGAGATTATCGCCTCACCAACGAATATGGGCCAAGCGAAACCACCATGGCCTGTCTCAGCTATGATGTTCCTGAGGTTACCGCAAAGCCTCCGGTTGGATCTCCTGTTGCCAATACACGCGTTTATATCCTTGATTCAAGAGAACGCCTCTGCCCCATCGGTGTCCCCGGAGAAATTTGTGTCGCCGGTACCCAGGTGGGCCGCGGCTATCTGAACCGAAAGGACTTGACCGACAAACATTTTGTCGATGACCCATTCCATCCGGGTGAGCGAATGTTCCGCACAGGTGACAAGGGCAAATGGCTTGACGACGGAACCGTCGACTTCATAGGTCGCATCGATTTCCAGGTCAAGATCAGAGGTTACCGCGTTGAACCGGGAGAAATCGAATCACGAATCAAGGAGATGGACAAGGTTATAGATTGCGTGGTTGTTCCACTGGAAGAGCCAAGCGGTAACAAGGTCCTGGCTGCATATTTTTCCGGCCAGTCTGAGCTCGAGTCCGGCTCAATGAAAAGCCGCCTTCAAACCACTCTCCCGGATTATATGGTACCGGCCCATTTTGTTCAGCTGGAAAAACTGCCACTCAATCCGAATGGTAAGATTGATCGCAGCAAACTCCCAAGACCCGAGATAACAGCTCATACAGCCGGTCCGATTGAACCGCGCAACCCCATAGAAGCACAGATAGCCAAGGCATGGGAACAGGTCCTCGGCCACAGGGGCTTCGGTCTGTTCGACTCGTTTTACGATATAGGAGGAGATTCCCTGAACGCCATTGCCCTCTTGGCCAACCTGAGTGAAACATTCGACATTTCTGCCTCTGATCTCTTTGCCCATACCACTATTGCTGAACAGGCAAACCATTTCCAGGAAGCCGAGATCGGCCGCTCTGCCCGCCTGCTCCGTCTCAAGGAAATGGCAGCACCACCCGATGAAGATGATGTTTTCAATGAAGAGCTTGCCTTCTATGACAGAAATTGCTCCTTCGACGAGGCTCTTGACACCGACTCAGTGAGAAAGATCAATCACGTACTGCTGACCGGCGGTACGGGAACACTCGGTATATACCTGATTCGCGAACTGCTCTTGAGCACTGATGCCCATATTACAACCATTGTCAGGGCAAAAGATGATCAGACGGCATACCAACGCCTTGACGACCATTATCATAATCGTTTTCAGCGCCATCTCGCCGACGACAGTGATGGTCGGCTCGAGGTAATGACCGGCGATCTGACCGTTGCAGGTTTCGGTATGGAAAAGAAGGTCTACAGCCGACTTGAGGCTGAAGTGGACACAATCCTGCACTCAGCAGCATTGACCAGCCATTATGGTGAATGGGATGTATTTGTTTCTGCCAATATATCCAGTGTCAAAAATCTTGCCGATTTTGCCCGAAAAGGGATCCCGAAGGCAATGCATCACATTTCGACCACATCCATAGGTGCTGGTTTTATTGAAGGCCGTAGTAAATCCCTTTTCACCGAATTTGATATTGATAAAGGGCAACAGTCTGGCAACAACTATGTCCGTTCAAAACTGCTGGCCGAAACAGTCCTTGAAAAGCTGCGGAGTGAAGGACTTCCGGTCAACGTCTACCGGGCGGGGAATATCGCCTGCGACTCTGAGACCGGAGTCTTCCAGCGGAATGTGGAAGACAACGCCTTCTATCAACAGATACGCGCCTATGTCAATCTTGGTGCAGCACCCGATTTCACGGATGTACGAAACATCTCCTACGTTGACCAGTCAGCAAAGGCCATCGTCACTCTGATGACAAGACCGGGACTGGCAGGGCAGACTTTTCATATCCACAACCCGCAGCTGCTGTCGCTTTCGGAAGCACTGTCTGATCCAGCCATTAATCTGCGGATTCAACGTCTGCCTTTTAATACGTTTATCGACTTCTTCGCCGAACATGCCGGATGCCCGGGTTTTGATGAGTATATCGAGCGCATGCTGCTGCACCTCGGCTGGCAGGACTGGCTGTCGACGTCTGAACGAACAGATACGGTTATACGCGTTGAAAGAACGGCTACGTTGCTGGAACGGTGCGGTTTTGTCTGGAAAAACCCGCAACCACAGGATCTCCAACAGTTTATCAGCCATGCTCTTCAGGATCGCGCACAAAAACTGGCGACAATACCCGGCTTTACAAGCCTCGATACAACCACCTTAACAGCAATATCCGCCCGTATAAAGCCGGAATATTACAGTGAAGGCAGCTTGCTGCAGCAAGAAAAAACAGAGGTAGACGGCGTCCGTATCCTGATGGAAGGAATGGTTGAAACCTATCGTCACAACATCAATGGCTGGATTGGCACTGTACGCGTTGGCGGTCCGGGAGCCTGTACCGGAGAAGAGGCCGTACCGGAAGATGCCGAAGCAATTAATTCAGTTGAAGCTCTTGATGACAGCTACGGTTTCCAGCTTTCGCTCGAAGATGTCCGTTCACTTACCATGCAGCATCCCAAACTGGGGCTAGCTCTGCTCCAGCTTGCAAATATAAAAACTGATCAGGCAGAACGCCTCTTCGTCGCTGTATAGGTAGAAACAATCAATATGCTTGAACAGACAAAAACCAGAAGCAGCGTTCTGCTGGACAATAAATATAAAGAGTTCTTTCTTCCCACCATCCTGATGGCGATGACCCTGACCATGTCTATTGTGGTCGACTCCATTATCGTCGGGAATATGCTGGGGGCCAACGCTCTGGCCGCAGTCAACCTTGTTCTTCCCATGGTCATGGTCTATAACACTGTTGCTATCTGTCTCGGACTGGGCTCGGCCACCCTGATATCAATTGCCAAAGGCAGACGCGATACCAATTACGCTGATGCTGTCTTTACTACTCTTCTGGGGTCAACACTGGTCATCAGCTTTATTATGCTGGCCGGACAGTTTGTCTCTCTTGACAACATCGTTGAACTGCTGACCCGGGAGCCATCACTTCGCCCACTTGTAAAATCCTATCTCCATGTCCTCGTTTGGGGTACCCCGCTCATTATTCTGGTACCCAGCCTGGCCTATTGTCTTCGGGTTGATGGGCAGGTAAAACTTGCTTCCACAATTTTGATCATCTCAAACCTGGTCAATCTGGCTTTAGACCTCGTTTATATGGGACCTCTTACAATGGGGATCGCCGGTTCATCCCTGGCGACAGTTTCAGGCTATATCATCGGTGGATTATTTCTGCTTCCCTACATATTCAGCGATAAAAGAAGCCTGCATGTTAAATTAGAGATATTGGCCGCCCCTTCAGGATTTCTCACAAACCTTGTCGCAATTGCCAAAACCGGGTTTCCGGCAGCAATGGGATCCATTCTGATCACCTTCAAAATCCTGTGCATCAACCATATCGTTCTTGCCGTTGCAGGCAAATCGGCTCTTGTGGCTTTTTCGGTCTGCCTCTCCTGTCTCTCTTTTGTCTCCATGTTTATCGCGGGTACAGCCCAGGCAATGACACCGATCGTTGGCGTTCTTTTCGGTGAAAAAGATTATCGCGGCATACGCTTTGTTGTCAGACGAACCTTTACTATTCTACTGCTGGCAAGCATCGCCTCGATCATTCTGCTTGAAAGTATACCAGGACAAATCCTTGAATTATTCGGCATACACCATCCGGCAGATCTCGCTGAAGGCATACCCGCAATACGTATTTTTTCGCTCAGTCTCATCGGCACCAGCATCACATTCTTATCCATGTTTTACTACCTGACCATTGGCCGGACGAAACTTTCGACAGCAATCTCGGCCGTTCAAGGAGCGGGAGTAGTCCCAATAGCACTGCTGCTATCAGGGATAATGGGTGCAGCCGGAATATGGCTCGCATTTTCACTGGCCGAGGTCATTACCATCCTGATGATTCTTCTGTGCTATTTTTTCCTGTGGTCGAAATATCCACAGCGATACAACTCGTTATTACTTCTGGATCAGCAAGAACTGCCTGAAGGTTCGCGCTTTGAAACAACCTGCACAGGAGATGCAGACACACTGACTGAAGTCTCGAGTCTCATAGAAGCGTTTACCTGTAAATCAGGTCTTCCCGTAGAAACAACAGAGGAAATCAAGCGTGGTGTATACATAGCAGCAGCAGCTATCTTTAATCATCCCTCAACAACAGGAAAAGAAAAACATCTCGATATCTCAATCAGTATATTTGCTTCAGAAATAATCGTAAGTCTTCGTGACAACGAAACAAAAATGTCGCCACCGCAAAGCGACGAACTCGACAAAAAGCTATCTCAAATATGCAAGCTGCAATACAGCCAAGCAATTGGTTTTAACAATCACAATCTGATTTTCGACAGAACATAATAAAACAGAGAGCTAAAAGTAATGGAAACAATTACCCCTCAGGAAGCCGTCAAGCTGGTACAGGAAGCAGCAGTAATGTCTCATGAAGAGCTTACACAGCTCCAACAACAACGACTGGACAAACTTGTCTCTTTTGCACGCCAACACTCCGTATTTTATCGTGAAAAATATGGTGATTTACCTGAAAATCCAAAGCTTGAAGACCTGCCACCTGTCAGTAAGCAGGAACTCACCGCACGCATGGAGGATTGGATCACCGACCCTGAATTCTCTCTTGATGAGCTTGAAAAATTTATCTACGATATTGGGCTCCTGGGTGATCTCTTCATGGGGAAATACAGCGTTTCCACAACCTCCGGCACTACCGGTGAGCCGCTTCGTATGCTGCGCGACAGCCGTCATGTCAACATCAACGGAGCCCTCCTTCAGGACAGGCTCTATAACAGCCCCATGCTGAAACAAATACCCGGAATACTCGATAAAAACGCCCGGTTTGCAAGCGTATTGGCAACAGGTGGCCACCATGCGGCTTTAACAGCCTTTCAAAAACGCAAGCTGGCACTGGAAAAAGAAGGTATAACCAATACCATGCTGCTGCTCTCCATTGGTGAACCGGTCAGTACGATGGTTAGCCGTCTTAACGACTTTCAACCCCAGGTCATAACCGGCTACCCTTCGATATTACGGGTTTTAGCAGGGGAACAGCAGGAAGGCCGACTCAATATCAACCCTGCCGTCATCCTCTGCAGTGCTGAACAACTCACAGATGACACCAGAATCATGATTGAAGACCGGTTTTCCTGTCCGGTGGGCAACATTTTCTGCAGTACTGAAGGTGGCGAAGTCTCTATCCTCTGTAATCATGGCCGCATGCACCTGAATTCAGACTGGATTCTTGTTGAACCAATCGATAGTGAAGGCAAGCCGGTTTCTCCCGGTACGATGTCTGATGCAGTTCTGGTCACCAACCTGACTAACGCAGTCCAACCCATCATACGATACAGGGTAGATGACTGCGTTGTACTCCATAAAGAACCATGTAAGTGCGGCCTCCCCTTCCCTTACATAGATATTCTCGGCAGAAGTGATGATATGCCTTCGTTCAGCAATCCAAACGGTACGGTGCGTCTCTCACCAATTGTCTTTCTAGCTGCCGCCTGTGATATCACAGGCCTCTCAATCTTTCAATTTATTCAGGCTGACCCACAATCTCTGACCATGCGTGTACAGTATCTGGAAGAAGGTGACCGTATATCAATTGATCAGGAACTCACGCAGATTATTGAAAAAGTACTTGCCGATAACGGCCTGGAGAACGTATCCTTCTCCATTGAAGAGGCCGAACCCCGAAGAGCAGTCAAAGGAAAGAAAATGAAAACCTATATCAAGGATTTTGAGGCATGAGCTCCATTTTTTTGGTCGCTCTGACGCTTTTTTCCTTTATCATTCCCGCACTGGCGGCAGCCGGTGATACCACCAAAGTCAGCCTTGCCCTGCAGTGGTACCCTCAGACACAGTTTGCCGGATACTATATGGCAAAGGAAAAAGGAATTTACGCTAAATACGGACTCAACGTTACGATTTTACATGGTGACGCCGACAGCGAATCACTGGACCGGCTGACTTCCGGTGAGGCCGAGTTCGCCACCGCCTTCCTCTCTTCAGCCATGGGGGCCTGGGCAAACGGAGTAAAACTGGTCAACGTCGCTCAGATCGTTCAGCGCACGGCCCTGATGATTGTAGCCCGTAAGGACTCCGGCATCAGTACCATTGCAGATCTTGAGAATGCAAGGATCGGCACATGGGGTAGTCAGTTTCAATTACAGGCTCAATCACTTTTTCTCAGAGAAAACATGGATGTTACCTTTGTCCGTCAATCACCATCCTTTGAGCTTTTCATGCGAGGTGGCCTCGATGCCACTCTTGCCATGTGGTACAATGAATACCACCGCCTTCTCTCTTACGGGTTGAACCCTGATGAAATGACGACATTCATGTTCAGCAATCTCAGTCTGAACCAGCCTGAAGACGGAATCTACTGCCTCCAGTCTACCTATGACAAATCACCCGATACTGTGCGCGCTCTGGTTGAGGCCACCGTTGAGGGATGGGAATACGCATTTGCTCATCAGGAAGAAACCATCGACACCCTGCTTCAAATTATGAGAGAGCAGAAAGTAAGAGCCAACAAAGCTCACCAGAGATGGATGCTGGCACGGATGAAAGATATAATCCTTGGAGATAAGGCAAAGATAAGCACACAGCTCGACCCTGTCGATTTCGACAGTCTGAAAATAGAACTTATGCGTGCCGGTGTAACCATGGTGAACATTCCCTATATCGATTTTTACAAAGGCTTGAACCAATGAAAGTACATGGTATAGCATTTCGTCTGGCATCCCTTACACTGCTTTCCACAACCATGATACTGGCTGCCATTGTCGGATATAATTATACGGTTTCCCGCAGTATGATTGTTTCGTTAGCCGAAGAACGCGGCACCCTGCTTGCTGACTCCACGGCAAAACAGATCTCGGGTGCCTTCACCGCTGTACAGAAGGTAATCGATTCGGTAGCCTTTTCCCTCGAAGACGGTAATCTGGCAGAAAAACGGGTTACGGATCTCGGTTTGAGGGTCTTGCATAAAAACCCCGAAATATATGGTTCGGCCATCGCTTTTGAAGCATATGCCTTTCAACAGGACAGTAAATATTACGCCCCGTATTATTATCGTGGTCAAGACGGTTCGATCAAATTCACTACTCTTGGAAGTGACGCTTACCAGTATTTCTACATGGACTGGTACCAACTGCCACGGGAGCTGAATCACCCGATCTGGACTGAGCCATATTATGAAAAAAGTGCCGGCTATGAACTGATGACGACCTATTCGGTTCCCTTTTACCGCTCTCGCGATCAACGGCAACTTCTTAAAGGGGTGGTAACGGCAGACATCTCCCTGCGCTGGGTACAAAAGCTGATTAAAAGCCTCAGCAACCGGGATGACGGTTATGTTTTTATGCTTTCACGCTACGGAACGTTCATCGCCCATCCCAATGAATCGCTGGTGATGAATGAAACGATTTTCACCGCCGCAGAAGACCTCAACCTGCCACAGCTTCGTGACATAGGTCGTCGCATGGTAGCTGGCGAGTCCGGTGTATTAGAGATCAACGACCTGCCAATCATCGGCGATGGTTTTGTCTACTTTTCTCCTCTGCCGGATCAACACTGGTCTGTCGGCGTTATCTTCTCAAAAAAAGAGTTGCTTGCCGATGTCTCCAGTTTAAACAGCAAAGTTGCAATATTTGGAATTATCGGATTTCTCGCTTTGGCCATGCTTATTACCGGCCTTGCTCACCGGATTACCCATCCGTTAAGACGTCTGACCGCATCAGCAAACGACATGGCCTCAGGCAACCTCGATGCCATACTGCCCAAGGCCGTTTCACAGGACGAGGTGGGCGAATTAACCAATTCATTTCAGATTATGCGTGATAACATTAACAGTTACATTGCTAATCTCACCGAAACCACCGCGGCTAAAGAACGGATCGAATCTGAGCTGCGTATTGCCCACGATATCCAGATGAGTATTCTTCCGAAGCTCTTTCCGGCCTTTCCGGATCGCAGTGAATTCGATATCCACGCCTCCATTGAACCGGCCAAAGAAGTCGGCGGCGATCTGTATGACTTCTTTTTTATTGATGACAGCCATTTCTGTTTTCTGGTGGGAGATGTCTCAGGCAAAGGGGTCCCGGCGGCCTTTTTTATGGCTGTAACTAAAACACTGCTCAAAGTGGTTGCCAAACGCAGGCTCGACCCTGGTGAAGTGCTGACAAAGGTGAACAGTGACCTGGCCGAAGACAACGACTCATGTATGTTTGTCACCCTCTTTCTCGCTATCATGAATATCAACAACGGTGATGTGCAGTATGCAAGTGCCGGACATAATCCGCCATTGATACTCCATAAAGGTAAAAATGCAGAATGGATTCCACCCCAGAATGAACTGGTTGCAGGTATAATGGATGACACAGTCTACACCACCAGATCACTCACCATGAATCAAGGTGACACAATATTTATCTATACAGACGGAGTAACAGAAGCTATGAATAAAGAACAGGCTCTCTATTCCGAGGATCGCCTGGTAGAGGTTATCAACCAGTGCCACGGAAAAACTTCTGAACAGATGGTGGGGATGGTGGACAACTCACTGAAAGACTTCACCGGTGGTGCCGAACAGTCTGACGACATAACTATGCTTGCCATGCAGTACCTTGGCAAAAAAGAATAAGGAGAAAAGAAATGGACGTACTTTGTGACAAAAGGACAGCCGGAACTCTGATACAGGTAAATGGAAGGATGGACGCAACGAGCGCCCCGGATTTTGAAAAACAGTGCG